>NZ_JANQDC010000002.1:0-111918 GCF_024723695.1 Campylobacter sp. S4:11
GAGTAAAAAAATAGTGCTATAAATTTTTAAATTATTTTTTACCGAAATATACTTTATAAAATACCTAAATTTATTGTAAAAATTTAATCTTGTTTTCTAAAACACTTTTTGGAGTAAGTCCGATGAATTTTTCATTCATATTACCTTTTTCATCATAAAAAACTATCACAGGCACACCATAAATTCCACCCACTGCTTTAGACAAAAACGAGCTTGCTTTAGCTTCATATAAAAGTGGCAAATCTAGCTTTTTTTCCAAAAGAATTTTTTGAGCTTCTTCTTTTGACTTAGCTCCATTTAACACTGCTAAAATAGAAAAATTTCTTTCTTTATAAAGTTCATTTAGCATAGGAATTTGTGCATTACATGCACCACAATCTTGCGTGAAAAAAAATAAAGCATAAGCTTGATTTGTATTTTGTATTTTTAAGGTTTTTTCAAAACCATCATATTTGAAAGTATAGTTTTGATTTGAATTTAGGGTTTGAAATTCATTATCTGAACATGCACTAAAGAAAAAAATGCCTATTAAAGCCAAGAAGCAATAGAAGCTTTTAGCTGTGACCATGGTTTTTCTCCTATGATTTTATCTTGCACAACTCCATCTTTAATGACAAAAGTAGTTGGCACCACAAAAACGCTAAATCTTTGCCACGATATATCTAAATCATCTTGCAAAAATATAATATTTTTATAATCATATTTTGTAGCAAATTCTTCAAAATCTTTCCCCTTATCTATAGAATCAAGTGCCAAAATAGTGATTTTTTTAGGGTATTCGTTAGCTAGTTTTTCTAAAAGTGGCAAATCTTTTAAACAAGAAGCACAACCTTGCTCTACAAAAGTTAAAACAATGAGATTATCAAAATCAGCTAGTTTAATTTTCTCACCTTCTAAATTTTTAGCTGCGATTTCTGGTGCTTTTAGACCTATTTTACCGCCATTTTTATTGTTGTTTTCAAAACACGCACTTAAAAAAACTAAACACAAACAAGCTAAAATTATACTTTTAATTTTCACTTTTCATTACTCCATGACTTAAAATGATAGTTCTATCAGCAAATGTGGCTAAGTCTGGATTGTGAGTGATTAAAACTATGGTTTTGCCATCTTGTTTTAATTTACAAAAAAGCTCTAGAATGTTTTTTTCATTTGCCTCATCTAAATTTCCAGTTGGCTCATCTGCTAATAAAATTTCAGGATCATTCACTAAAGCTCTTGCTATACATAGCCTTTGTTGCTCCCCGCCACTTAGCTGACTAGGTAAATGCGTAAGTCTGTGTGAAAGCCCTACTTTTTCTAGTGCCATTATAGCGTCTTTTTGCTCTATACTTGAGTGATAAAACTGCGCTAGCATGACATTTTCTAAGGCATTTAAATAAGGTATTAAATGAAATTGTTGAAAAATCAAACCTATTTTTTCTCTTCTAATCACACTTTTTTCTTCTTCACTTAAATTTCCAACTTCTTTATCATCTAAAAAATACTCCCCACTACTTTGAGTATCCATCAAAGAAAGTATATTTAAAAGTGTTGATTTACCTGAACCTGATGGACCCATAATGGCTAGCCATTCGCCTTGCTTTACTTCTAGGTTGATATTTTGCAAAGCTTTAACTTCATTAAAATTACGATTTAAATTTGAAATTTTTATAATATTTTTCATCACTCACCCTTTAAATTTTCACAAACATTGATTTTTAAAGCTTTTTTTAGCGGTAAGATGCTTGCAAAAAATGCAAATACTAAAGAAACAAGCACTGCAAAAAATACCGAAAGCAATCTAAAATCTATACTTGCATTAAAAATCAAATATCCAAAAATATTTGCTAAAAAATATCCGCAAAAAGCACCGAGCAAACTCGCACTTAAGCTTAAAATAAACACTTCAGCTCCAAAAAGTTTAATAACTTCTTTATGCTTAGCTCCTAGTGCAAGGTGCAGGGCTATTTCTTTTTTTCTTGAAAAAATCACTGCACTAAGAGTAGTATTTACACTCAAAGAACTAATGAGTAAAATCGTTAAGCTAATCAAAGCCATTAAAGCTTTAATCTTTTCTAAAATCACACCTTCACTAATGGATACTGAGGCTATGACTTTAGCTTCTACATTAGCCTTACTAAGTTCTTTTGCTTTTTGATCTAAACTTTCATAATCGCCTAGTAAAATAGCTTGAGCATAATTTATCACTTCTTTAGCTGCTAATTCTTGCGCTTTTTTTAAAGAGATGATTAAAACCCCATCTTGCTCATCATTGCTTCTTAAAATGGCTTTGATTTTTACTTTGACTATTTTAGAAATGCTTGGGTTATAAATTTGTAATTCTTGTCCTATTTTAAGTTCAAGTTGTTTAGCTAAATCCGCTCCCACAAAGGCACCATCTTCACTAAAATCACTCAAAGAGAAACTTCCTTTTAAAACTTCCATAAAAGGCTTGGTAAGCTTTAAATTTGCAAAATCAACCCCAACAACTACCGCACTTGAACTTTCAAGATTATAAAAACCATATAAAAATGGGGTTAAAGCTTTTGCTTTCAAGTTTTCTTTAGCTTGATTAAATTCATCCATGCTTAAAAACTCATCATCTTTTGGCGTGATGATAAAATTAGCTCCATAAGCTTTCAATTCTTTGGACAATTTTGTGTCAATATCAAAATAAATATTAAAAAATGAAGCACTGACCATAGCACCCATAAACACAGCTATAAAAATAATACAAACTCTTTTATAAGAAAAAATAAGAGACTTAAAAACCTCTTGCATAAAAAAATTATTTGCCATATAAAACCTCTGAAGTAGAAAGTTTAGAAATTCCTTTGATAGAAAACAAACATCCTAAAAATACTATAAGCACCGCAAAAAATAAACAAATTGGTAAAATAATCCAAGATATAGCAATAGTATGATCAAATATACTTAGAGCAATAACTTCTGAAACTCCCACACCAAAAGCAAAACCCAAAACAGCCCCAACTAAAGCTACCACAACCCCTTCTAACGCAAAAATCATATAAATTTGCAAAGTACTAGCACCTAAAGCTTTTAAAAGTCCTATTTCGCTTTTTCTTCTAAAAATATCCGCACTCATTAAAGATGATATGGCTATAGAAGCTACAATTAAACATATAATGCTAACTACTGCCATTAAAGATTGAATTTTAGATACTATCAAACTTTCTGCATCTGAAATCGCACTTACTACTTTTGTACTAGCACCTTTAAAATCTTCTGCGATTTGATAAGCAATAGAACTTACATAAGCAGTGCAATACCACTGATCATACTCAAGCTGATTAAGACTATCTACATCACGTCTTGCTTTTTGCGCTAAATCATTTTCAGGTATAGTTAAAGCTGAAACTTCTGCTTTGGCAAATAAACCTTCTTTTTTAGAAAGCTTTTGTGCTAAAAGTAAAGAGGTGATAATTTTATTTGAAAAGGCTTGAGTTAAGTCTATAATACCAACAATTTTTACTTTAAAAATTTGATCATTTTGCAAAAGGGTAATTTCATCATCTATTTTTAAATCATACTTTTGTGCTAAATCTTTTCCTAGCATTACTTCATCTAAACTATCATCTTTTGGGTATTTTCCTTTGATTTGACTATATTTGTATAATTCTTTAATACCTGCATAAAAATCATCATCATCTTGCACCTTTATAGCTTTATCAAAATAAGTTCCCACTAAAGAGATATTTTCATAATTTGCATTTGGAGTTTGAATTTTTACTTGGGTATCTAAAAATGGCGCAAAGGCGTTGATATTATTTCTCCAAAAAATTTCTTTTATAGTATGGAGTTTGCTTTCTTCTAAAAAATTTTGATTTTTCAAAGGCTCATAGATTTTATTACCCACTTCTACACTTAAACTTGCACCTTTAGGTAAAACTAAAATATTTGATCCATAACTTCTTAGTTCTTTTGTGATTTCATTACCTATGCCTAAAGTAAGATTTAACATCGTAGCCATAAGCAAAGTAGCTAAAAAAATCGTTAGTAAGGCTAGAGATTTTTGAATTTTATTTTGAAAAATGGAATTTTTTACAATCTTAACTTGCATAGTCATTTCCTAATAAATTATGAATTCTATATTTTGAAGTCTTATTCATATCGATGTATTTTAAAGGATCGTTTTTAAACTCTTCATAGTTTTTTTCATTAGCAAAAAAATATGTTCTTCCTTTATAAACATAAGATCTTGGTGCTTTTAAATTAATAAGTTCGGTATGATCAATAGGATCATAAACTTTCTTTTCTACTACTTGAGTGAAAAAATTTACCCCATCTAAAATTTCTGAAAAAGGTATGATAACTTTACCATTTTCAAATTTATATTTCATAGGGATAGGATTACACCCACCTGCCTTACCTACACTTGGTAAGAAAATTCTAACATTGCATGAAATGCAAATTAACTCTCCACCTTTTTTCACATAACCCATATCCCCACATATACTACAAGCATCAAAAACTGCTACTGGAGAGTCTTTATCTTCTCTTTTGTTAATTAAGAAAAATCTCACTACCTTACCCTCATCGCTAATATAAGCAAAGCGGTGTAAGTTATTATCTCTTAAAATAGCTACATCAAAGACAAATTCGTCATTTTCATTTGGCTCTACATAGGTTGGCTCGTCTATGGTGATTGGTCTTGAAGCATGCAAGTCATAAAAGAGAAAAATACAAAGACTTAAAATCATAGCACTAAAAATACTTGCACTAAAGCTAGTTATAGTTGAATTTTTTGCTTGATTTTTTCTAAATTCTATATCAAAATCTTTTTTCTTGGTGTTTTCTCTCGCTCTTTGCTTTAGAGCTAAAACTATACAAATTCCTAGCAATAAAAACCATATGTATGTATAAAATTTAGTATAATATACACTTTTTGCCACATAGCTTAAATATAAACTTTCTGTTTCTATCATACCTTCTCTCATAAGGTGTAATAAAATTTGAGCTAAAGCTTCATTTAGATAAAAAATCACTATAATAAATAAAAATAAATTTAAAAACTTAAATTTAAATTCTCTTAGCCATCTTGTAAAAAGATAAGTCCCAAAACACACAACAAAAGCAAGCAAAATAAGCCCAAAAGAACTAATCGCTAAAGAATCTAAAAAATTAGTGCTTAATATAGGAAAGTCTATAGAAATATGTAAGTATTTTATACCAAAAACAAAAGATAATAAAAAAAGCAATATTGCTTGAATTTTTTCTTTTAAAAAATTATTTTTTATAAAAGAAAAAACAATAACACCCAAAGACAATAAAACAAATAAAATATCATTAGAAAAATATAACAAATCATAACTTAGTGTTTTAGCGCTAATAAAAAAAGCAAAATAAGAAAAAACAAAACCCACAAAAGCAAGTTTAAACACTAAAGAATTTTTTAAATTATAAAAAAATAAAGCACTTAAAAGCGCATAAGAAAAAAATACTCCAAAAAAATGTACAAAATAAATCGACATAGGCTCTTCTTTGATAGAATTTATTTATAAAATCAATAATTTTATAAATAAACCCTAGCAAAAAAGCTAGGGAAGAATCACTTAGGTTTTCCTGTGTATTTGAAGTTGTATTTAACTGAAAATGGCTCAAACCATTTACCAACACCTGTTTCTTTATCAACATGGCGTCCAAAACCTTGTTTTTCTGGGCTTTCTATTAAAAATACCAACTCATAATTTCCTATGCCTGTATCCATTTTTAAATTTGCACCATAGTGAGGGCCATCATCTGCTACCATAGGCATAAGGGTTCCTGTTTTTACTTTACCATTATCAAGATTAGTTAGCTTATAAGCTATAGTTAAATAAGGAATCCAAAAGCCTTCTGGAAAGCCGTTTTTATTGCCCTTTAATGCATGAATATCTGCTTCAAGGTGAATATCTGCTAAACTTGCTGCAAGATCAATCCCTCTTGGCTCCATTTCGATTGGTTGTAAATAAACTGCTGCTATTTCCATACCATTTAACTCATAAGGATCGCCAATTGGCACCTCTGCTGCAAAAACTGAACTAGCTAAAATACTAGCTGCTGCGCCTAAACTTAATAAAGTTTTTTTCATATTTTTTCCCTTTTATTTGAAATTTGCTTTGTTATAAAAATACCCATAATGAGTAAGATTAAAACCATAAACTGAGGTATGATGCTCTCATAGTAAGGATAAATTCCAAGCCATAAAATTCCTTCAAAATCAAAAGGAAGTAAGCTTGGGGTGATAACCTTAGCTTCTATGAGCTCACCAATGCCTTTGCCTGTAAAGACAAAGACCATATAAAAAATAATGTATGAAGTTATATAGAAAAATTGTTTTACTGGTATTTTTAAAGCACCAGCTTTTAATAAATAATAAAGTATTATAAGTATGATTAATCCACTAGCTAATCCTATAAATATAAAACTATAATCTGTGCTTGTTTTTGCATCAAATAATAAAGCTTGATAAAAAAGAATAGTTTCAGCACCTTCTCTATATACAGCTAAAAACACACTAAACCATAAGGTTTTTGCTGAATTATTCGAGATAGCTTCAACTGCTTGAGTTTTTACATAATTTGCCCATTTTTTATTTTGTGCATTTGATAAAAGCCAAAAACCTACATAAAATAACAATGCAACAGCCACAAGCATGGTAACACCTTCTAGTAACTCTCTACTTTGCCCTGCTTGTTCTTTAAAAATCCATGAAATAAAAAATGCAGTTACAAAACTTAAAAATATCCCACTCCAAAGTGCTGAATATACTATATTTAAACGCTTTTTATTGCCACTTTGAACCAGGTATGAAACTATAGCTACAACAATGATTAAAGCCTCCAAGCCTTCTCTTAAGATAATACCCAAAGCCCATATAAATAAAGACATAGGTGAAGATTCTTGAATTTTATCCAAAGAGCTTTCTACTAATGTACTAAGCTCATCAAAATTTTGTTTTAATTCTTCTTTAGAAGCACTTGCTTTAATAAGTGCAACACCTTTTGAAAAATAACTTTCGATTTTTAATTTTAAAGCACTATCAATGGCACCAATTTTACTTTCCATACCACTTGCTTCAAAAATATCCAAATACACATTTTGCAAAGCATCTATGCTATTTAAACTAAATCCCTCATAATTTTGCAAAATATCATTAAGAGCAATTTTCATATCATCATATATTTTAGTATAGTTTTTAGCACTCATAACACTTTCATCAAAACCTTTAACTTGAAGTAAGGCTAATTCTTCTTTAGGCAAAGCTAAAAACGCTTCATATAGTAAATCTGATATGTTTGAAATTTCATCTCTAATAGTTTTTTCATCTAAAGTATTAGCATTGATTTTTCTTATAATAGTTCTAAGCTTGGTTTGAATTTTTTTATCCACTCCTGCTTTAGTATATCTTGCTACTAAAACTTCTACTTTTGAGTTTCTATAGTCTTCAAATAATGCTGATTGAATCAAATCTTTAGCTTTTTGATAGTCTTTATTTACAAAAGCTAATGCAGCTTGATCAAGCTTTGAAATCATTGAATCCATCAAAAATTGCAATCTTGTATCCAAAGCTGAAGCTTCTTGCAAAGCTAGCAATGCTTCATCTTTTTGAGTGCTTTGCTCTTGAGCAATCAAACTTTGAGTTGAGTTTTGTGAAGTTTGCTCTTTAACATCTTCTCCAAGTAAAGCTACAAACATCGCTTCAGCTTGTGCTTGACGCTCTTTTTCTGCTTTTAAAGATGAGCTTTCAGCTGCTTTTTTATCATATTTTACATCACTAGCTTCAGCTTTAAGTTGAAAGCCTTTTTCTAAAATAGGAACTATTTCATCTAAATCAAAATACAAACTACTAATCAAAGCTTCTATTTTAGAAAAATCTTCTTTATTTTTATATAGCTTTCTTAAATTAACAAATTTACGCTCCATAACAATGGCTTTTCTACCGACATTACGCCCAATAGAACCTTCCATGGTTTCAAAATGCTGAAAGTATGCATCTTCTGCTTTTTTCTTTGCTTCTAAATTTTTATTTTCTTTGTATAAAATCATGCTTTCATTTAAAATTTGCTTGATTGCTTGAGCTTCTTTTTGATAATCAATCTCTCTAGCATAAACAATAGAACAAAATAAAAAAATCATTAATAAACTTATTTTTCTAAACACTATTTTCTCCAAAAATGATATTCATTTTTAAAATCATAGTCGCAAGTATAGTACTAGCTTTCTTAAATTTAGATAAACATTATCATTATTTATTTCATAATAAATCAGATGAAAATACTACAAAATGCTACTTTTATCTACAAAATAAGCTAAAAAATTCTTATTTTTAGGATTATTGTTTATTTTTTATTTATTTTAGTTATAAAAATAAGTTTTTCTTTGCTAGTATGTGTCGCTTTTAAATTATAAAGGAGTTTTTATGATAGTAATTACTCATAAAAAACCAAGTAAAATCAAAAAAATGTTAAAAAATTTAGGTTTTTGGGTAATTATAGGAATAATAGCTGGCATTAGCCTTGGCTTATTAGATAAAGAACTTGCATTAGCTAGTAAAATCGGGGTGGATTATTTTATACAAGCTTTAAAAATTCTCATAGGACCTATTATATTTTTAACTATTGTTTTAGGAGTTGTTAGTCTTGAGAGTTTAAAACAAGTTGGAAGTATAGGTGCTAAAGCTTTATTATACTTTGAAGTAGTGAGTACTTTTGCTTTAGCTATTGGTATTTTTATGGCAAATATTATGGGACCTGGAAAAGGAATGAATCTTGATCCAAGTACCTTAGATAAAGATAGCGTAGCTCAATTTGTTAATAAAAACATAGAAATAAGCGCGCAAAATGAGATTTTGCATATTTTAAAAGATGCTATACCTACTGACATCATCGCTGCTTTTAGCGAAGGAAAAACCTTGCAAATTTTAGTTATAGCTCTAGCTTGTGCTTTTATTGTTTCACTTATGAGGGTTGATGAGAGAAAAGCTATACAAAAAACCTTAGAAATAATGCAAAGCTTTGTTTTTAAAATTCTAGAAATTATTATGTATTTTTCTCCTATTGCTGCTTTTTCTGCGATGGCATTTTTAGTGGCAAAATATGGGCTTGATTCTTTATTAAATTTAGGATATTTGCTTGTTGTTATGTTGCTTGCCTCTTTGCTTTTTATCTTTGGAGTTTTAGGACTTATTTGTTTTATTGCCAAAGTTAATATTTTTAAATTTATGCGTTTTATCTCAAGAGAAGTTTTGATAGTTTTTGCTACAAGTTCTAGTGAATCAGCATTAGCCCCACTTATGAGAAAACTTGAAAAAGCAGGAATTTCAAAGGCCACCGTGGGTTTGGTATTGCCGACTGGGTATAGTTTCAATCTTGATTGTACTAATATTTATTTAGCTATGAGTTTGATTTTTCTTGCACAAGCTTTTAATGTGGAGCTTTCTTTAATGCATGAAATTAGCATTTTAATCGTACTAATGATAGCTTCAAAAGGTGCTGTTGGTGTAACTGGTTCAGGTTTTATCATACTAGGAAGCACACTTGCAGCTTTATCTAATATGCATATAGCAGAAGCTAACAATGGCTTAGGAGCAAGCTTAGGAGAGGTTTTACCTGTGGCTGCTATTTCTATACTTTTGGGTGTGGATAAATTTATGTCTGAAATTCGTGCGGTAGGAAATTTATGTGGTAATAGCGTAGCAGCTTTAATCGTAGCTATTTGGGATAAACAAATAGACTGGGAAAAATTCCGCTACGCTCTTGATAATCCTAAAGAATTTACAAACGCAGGTTTTGATTAAAAAACCTCTTTTTGTATTTTTTCTACATATTTTTCTCTTAACTTTTGAGTATAAAAACCTACTTTACCATCATTAATTACCTTGCTATCTGCTTTTATAACACCCAAAATCAAAAAAGTAGCTGCAGAAATAAACACCTCATCAGCCTCATATACTTCTTTCATACTAAAAGCTCTTTGATCTACTTTAAGACCAAGTTCTTTTGCAAATTTCAAGATATTTTTACGGCGAATTCCTGGTAAAATTTCATTAGAAAATGGCTTAGTGATTAAAGTTTTATTTTTTATAATAAAAGCTGAACTACTAGAAGCTTCCGTTACTAAAGCATTTTCTACCATAAAAGCTTCAAAAACCTTAGCTTTAACAGCTTCTTCTTTTGCAAGACATTGAGCTAATAAAGAAATAGATTTTATATCCCTTCTTTTCCATCTTAAATCAGCTGTTGAAATAGTACTCACCCCGTTTTTAGCACACTCATGCTCAATCACCTTGCATTCAAAAGCAAAAGCCATAATAGTAGGTTTTAGTCCCTTTAAAAGAGCAAAATTTCTACTAGCAACCCCTCTAGTAACTTGCATGTAAAGTCCACCTTCTTTAAGAGAGTTTTTAATGATTAATTGCTCTAAAATATTTTCAAATTCTTCTTTTGTATAAGGAATTTCTAATTCAATTTGAGCCAAGCTACGCTCAAAACGCTCCCAAAATTCTTCCTTATCAGCTATTTTTGCATTTACCACAGGAACTACTTCATAAATTCCATCTCCAAAGATAAAACCTCTATCAAAAACACTCACTTTAGCTTCGCTAGCTTTTACAAACTCATCATTTAAAAATACTATTTCCATTTCTTGCATAAACCCTCCTTTTAATCAAATAAATCAACAATATCTTTTGGTAAATCAAGCTGATTAGAATAATAAAAATACTTAGCTAAAACTAAAATTCCTATATAAAATTCTATCTTTTCATCTAAAAATTGCTCTATGTAAACATGGGCATTTTGAATGATTTCTTTTGCTCTATGTGGATTAGCTAAATAATAATCAAGCAAAGCTTCTACATTTTCATAATCATCATCAATTAAAGCAAAATGCTCATTTGGAACTAACTTTCCTTCCATAAACCAAGTTTCATAACGCATTTTGGGGGCTAAAACTAACGAATTTGTTTTCATCGCCCACTTTAAGTTGCTTGCTACATCATTGCCTTCTAATGAAAGTAAAAATTTAAACTGGGTTTGATAGGCTCTGCTGATTTTAAAATTTAAATTTTTAATCCATTTTTCGGCTTGAATTTTTCTACCACCAACATGAGCAATATCACAACGAGAATTATCAAAATACTTTTCAAAAAATTTAATACGATGAGGCTGATAAATCGCACCTCTAAAAAAAAGTAAGTCTTTTTTATCTTCAAACTGATTTTTATCTTGTATAAAATCAAAATGTCTGTTTTTATCTAATTTTAAAATGATGTTATTAAAACCATTTTCAACCGGTCTTGATTTAGCTATGCTTGGATATTTAAGATTATAACTAATATCCCCAAAACCTTTAATCCATAAAAAATCATCATTAAAATATTTACTAATTGCATAAGCATCATAAGCATAGGAAGTTTTTTTAAAAGGAAATTTTCCTATTTTTTCATAATTTTGAAAATTTTTTATATCAAAAAAATCATTTTGTAGATTGTAATAATTTAAGCGAGTAATAATATTATCTATATTTTTTAATTTTAAAATTTTTTTTAAAATATTTTGCAATTGATTTTGATAAATTTTTCTAGGTATAAAACTTTTAGCTATACCTTTTACATTCATCATAAATCTAGAATCTGCCATTTTTCTTCCGTTTTGATATTAAAATAATATAAATTTTAACACAAGATTTCATTTACAAGACTTAAAATTTAGTTTATTTAAAAACAAAAATGTTAAAATCACAAAAATCACATACTAATTTTGGGTAAAACAATGAAAATACAAGAATTTATTTTAAACTTTATTTTTAAAGTTTCAAATCAACCTGTTAATTTAAAAGATTTACTAGAAGCAAACGCCTTGTTTAATGAAGGTATGATGGTAGATCCTGCAAAATTAAATTTTAAATTTAAAGTGTTTAATTCTTATCTTATTTATGCATTTTTTTGTGCTTTAATTATCATTCCTCTAATTTTAATTACACATTATTTTTTAACAATTATTGATTTTCATATTAGCATTTTAAGTGCTATTTTTGTCACTGCTTGTGTTTTTATTGGCTATGATATTTTTAAAATTTACACTAGAAAAATCATTAGCAAAAGATTACTAAAAAAAGCTTGGGTTTTACATTTTCCATATTTTGCTTATGAAAAATACTCAAAAATAGCAGAAAATATTTATAATCAAGCTATTAAAGAAGAAATTCCAAAAAACCAACTTGAGCAATATGTTTTAGAAAAAATCATTCAAACACAAGATTAATCTAAAAAGTCTAAAACTTGATTTTGAAAATAAAGCATTTCAAGTTGCCTTCGAAGTTCTTTATTTTCTTCATCCAAAACAAGTTCTTGTGATCTTAAATCCGCTATATCTCTACTTACATAATAAATTTGATTTCTGATGTAAATTTGTGGGAAAAATATCAACAAAGCAAATGCTATCATTAAACCTGCGTATAATAAATTTTTAGGACTTAAATTTTTATTTTCCTCGCTTACTATGCTATCTAAAAGCTCATATTTATCTTCTTGATTATATTCTTGGTTTTCTTCAAGCCTTACTTTTTCTTCTAAAATTTTTTGCTCTTGCTTAGCTAATTTTTCTTTTTCTTTTAATTCTTCTTGAGCTTTTTTTATTTTTTCTTGTTCGATTTTTTTTTGCTCTTTTAATTCTTGTTTGAGTTTGACTTTTTCTTTTCTTTTTTCTTTTAAATCTTGAAATTTTGAAGTGACAAAAACATTACTTTGAGTAAGAATTTTAGATATTTGGATAGAATCTTTTTTTTCTACTTTTTTTACTTCTTGTGGCGATTTGCTACTTTTAAGCATTTTAGAATTTGCAATATTTTTTTTATCAAATTTTTCTTTTTGTTTTTTGAAAAAATTAAGTTGTAATTTAAAAGGTTTTTTTTCTTCTAATTTAACATTAATCAAATCTTCTTTTAAATAAATAGCGGATTGTTTTTTAGGTTTTTCTTCGTATTCTTCATCAAAATCTGTAAATTTAGGTCTTTTTTTACGCTGTATTCTATTTTTTAATATGCGATCGCTTTCATTGAAATTTTGCTCATATTCCTCATAAGGCCTACCTTCTTTAATAGCCCTAGAATATTTCAACATTTTTTCGCGTATATTTTGTTTTTCTTTTAAAAAATCTTCTTCAACCATTATTTACCTAAAATAAAAAATTCTCATTTTTGCGCAACTTGATCTACTATTATAGCTTATTTCTTCTTTGGAGGCACTTATAGCTTTTTTACTTAAAATTTTACCAAGACTATGATTTTTACCACATTCACATTTTATGGCTCTTTCATCACAAATACAGTCTTTTTCCCATCTTTTAAAAGTATTTTTTACTATCCTATCTTCTAAAGAATGAAAACTAATAATAGCTAATTTGCAATCTTTTAATTTTGCTTTTTCTATACTTTCAAGTAAGGATTTTAACTCGCCAAGCTCATTATTCACTTCTATACGTAAAGCCTGAAACACAAGCAAAGCTAAAGATACATTGCGTCCTTTTAACTTAGCATTTCCTATGATTTGACTTAATTCTTTTGCACTTGCAATCTCTTTTTGGCTTCTTGCATTGATAATTTTTTGAGCAAGCATTGAAGCAACCGGTGCTAAATCTCCATAGTCTTTAAAAATTCGCTCCAAAGCTTCCTTGCTATAAGAATTCACCACTTCTTTAGCGCTTAAAGGATTGTTTTGATCCATTCTCATATCTAAAAAATCAGAATTTAGCGAAAAACCTCTATCGTTTTTATCAAGCTGCAAAGAAGATACACCGATATCAGCTAAAATTCCTCTTAAGTTTTGCGTTGGAATTTGAGTTAAAATATCTTTAAAAGCTATATGGTTAAAACTTATTCTATCTTGAAAATTTTTTAAAAATTCTTTAGAAAAATTTAAAGCTTCTAAATCTTTATCACAAGCAATTAATCTTAGTTTTTTATGAGCTTGCAATAATGCTTTAGAATGTCCTCCATAACCTAAAGTACAATCTAAAAAATCTCCACCATCAAAATCATCAAAAACATCTAAAACTTCTTGCAATAAAACAGGAATATGTGGACTTTGCAAAATAAACCCTTTAATTTTTTTAGTATAATATCTTAGCAAAGTTTAAAACAAGGTTTTTAATGAATAAAGAAAATATCATTTCTCAAATTACAATGCTTTCTGCCTCAATGTTTAAAAAAAATTTTTTTGGAATTTGTCATGGTTCAGTTTCAGCTAAATTATCTCAAGGTTCGTTTATTATCAATAAAAACAATGCATTTTTAAATCAACTAAATGAAAAAAATCTAAGTATTTTAAAATTTGCAAAAGATTACAGCTGGGATGAAGCTAGTAGTGATTCTGAAATCCATAAAAGTATATATGAGAATATACCTGAAGCTAAATTTATATGTTTTGCTTGTCCAGCTTATACCTTATCCATGAGTTTAAATCATGATTTTATAACGCCTCAAGATTATTTTGGTGAAATTTTTTTAGAAGAAATTCGAGTTTATAACCCTAAAAATTATGAGGATTGGGAGGATAGGTCACAAACTGAAATTTATCGCTATATGCTAGAACAAAAACAAAATTTTGTTGTTGTAAAAGGTTATGGTATCTTTGCTTATGGTAGAACAAGCTATGAATTAGGCAAAATTATAGATTTAATTGAAAATTCTTGCAAAATTATCCATTTAGCTGAAACAAATTTATCATAATCTTTTAAAATTAATTTTTTATTAATCACAAATTATCTATAATTTATGGTTTAATTTATTTAATTAGATTGGGGTTAAAATGCTCACTTGGATGCAGCATCATAAAAAATATTTAGTTGTAACTATTTGGATTAGTGTTATTGCTTTTGTTGGAGCAGGTTTTGTTGGTTGGGGGAGTTATGATTTTAACACTGACAGATCAAATTCTGTTGCAAAAGTAGGCAATGAAAAAGTCAGCTATGATGAGTTTAATCTTAAATATTCTCAATTATTTAGCTATTATTCTCAGTTAAACAATGGCAATTACACACAAGAACAGGCACAAAAAGATGGCTTAGATACCCAAGCTATCAATGAACTTATACAAGAAAAACTATTACTTTCTTATGCTAAAACCTTAGGTTTAAATGTGAGTGAGGAAGAGATTGCTTATGATTTAGCACATCAAAAAATCTTTCATAATGCTTCAGGTGTTTTTGATAAAAATTTATATTATAATCTTCTTGCAAGAAACAATTATACACCAAAAACTTATGAAAAAATCATACACGATGAGTTATTACTTAAAAAAATCAATACTATTTTAAATTTACAAATCAAACCAAATGAACTTGATATGTTTGCTGCAAGTTTTTTAATGCAAGATAGTTTAAAAGTTCAAGCTATAAAACTTGATAATAAAAACATAGCAATTGATGAAAAAGAGTTAAAACAAACTTGGGAGAAAAATAAAGAGCTTTATAAAACACAAAAAAGTTACGAGCTTGCAACCTATTTTTTAAACCCCGATATAATTAAAATTGATGATAAAGAAATCCAAACTTACTATGAAGAAAATAAAAATGATTATAAAGATTTTGCAGGTAAAATTCTAAGCTTAGAACAAAGCAAAGATAAAGTTATAAAGGATTTAAAGCTTTCAAAACTCAAACTTAAAGCTAACGAAAACTATGTAGCTTTAAGAAAAAATGAGCTTAATTTTGATAAAAATATCACAATCAGCGATGCTGATATTTATTATCCTTTAGAAAATATACAAAAAGCTAAAGAAAATGATTTTATTAAGCCTTTTAAATTTGAAAATGGCTATATGGTTGCAAAAGTTATAAAAATAAATCCTATACAAACTATGACTTTTGAGCAAGCTAAAAATGAAGTAAGCAAGCTTTACATCAAAGAAAAAACTAAAGCCTTATTAGAAGAAAAAGCAAAACTTACCCTAGATAATTTCCAAGGCACAGATATAGGAACTTATAGCCGTGATTCAAGTAAAAATGCAAAAGTGGGTGATATGATGAATGATGCTGAATTTAGTGAGTTTTTAATGCATGTATTTGACTCAAACAAAGCTAAATCTTATGTATTGTTTGATGATAAAGCAATAGTTTATGAAATCACAAAGCAAACTTTAGAAAATAAAAATAAAGAAGAAATATATAAATTCATCATAGAACAAAGCGCTAAACAAACCAAGCAAGCTTTACTTAAGGAAGAATTATTAAAAAAACTTATAGAATTATATCCAATTCAACGCTATTATAAAGGAAATATAAATTGAATATTTTAGGAATCGACTTAGGCTCAATACAAACTTGTGCTATTTTGGCACAAAAAAACGAAGAAGGACTTAAAATCATTGGTTTTGGAAAATCAAAATCAAATGGTATAAAAAAGGGAGCAATTACCAATATAGAACTTGCTTCAAAATCTATAGAAGAAGCAGTAGCTGATGCACAAATGATGTCAGGCGTGCATTATGATAAGGTAATTGTATCTATTTCAGGTGCTTATGCAAAAAGCGTAGATAGCATAGGAGTAGTTAATATACCAAATCATGAAATAGGTATTAAGGAAATTCACAGAGCAGTAAGCACAGCAAAACATACCGCAAATATACCTAGTGGATATGAAATCATTCATGTATTGCCTTATAATTTTAAAGTAAATGATCTTGAGCATGTAGAAGATCCTTTAGGAATGAGCGGAAATCGTCTTGAAGTTTCTACACATATTGTAATCTCACAAGAAGTGCATATAAAAAATCTAAAAAAAGCAGTTGAGCTTGCTGATCTTAGAGTAGATAATATCGTTCTTTCAGGCTATGCTTCTTCTATTGCATGTTTTGATGATAGTGAAAAAGAGCTAGGTGCTATTTTAATCGATATGGGCGGAGCGGTTTGTGATATGGTTATCCATGCAGGTAATTCTATACGCTATAATGAATGCTTACAAATTGGCTCAGTAAATATCACTAATGACTTATCTATAGCTTTACATACTCCACCAAAAGAAGCAGAAAAATTAAAACTAAACTACGCATCTTTGGCACAAAATGAAAATTCTATCATACAAATACCATATATGGGTGATGAAAAAAGAAAAAATGAAGTTTCAATAGAAGTCATATCTAATGTTATTTATGCAAGAATTGAAGAAACTATTATTATTTTAGCTAAAATGTTAAGCGATAATGCTTGCGCAAATCAAGCAGGAGCAGGCATAGTATTAACAGGTGGAATGACAAAATTTGCAGGACTTGACAAACTTGCTTCAGCTTATTTTGATAATAAAGCTGTTAGAATAGCGACCGCAAAAAAAGATACTATGGATGGCTTTAAAGAAATTTTTGAAGATGCAGAAAATAGCTGTGCTATAGGTCTTTGCTTATATGGTGGTGGACATTTTACTCCTTATGAGTTAGATTCTAATGAGAAACTAAGATATAAAGGAGAACCTGAGTTTATCAATAAACAGATTAAACAAAATCTTACCATAGAAGAGCATGAAGAAGAGAACAAAGATTTTGAAGAAATTTTTCAAGATCAAAAAGACTTTGAAGAGGAAAAAGCAGAATTAACAAAAGTTGAAACCAAAAAAGATAAAAAATCAGGTTTTATGCATAAATTTTGGAATAAACTAATAAACCAGTTCTAATAGGAGATACAATGAGCGAATATCTAGTAGAAGAAATGCAACACGCAAAAGGTGCAAAAATAAAAGTTATAGGCTGCGGTGGCGGTGGCGGTAACATGATAGATCATATGGTAAATATGGGCTTGCACGATCTTGATCTTATTTCAGCAAATACCGATGCACAAGCTATAGCTAAATCTTTAGCAAAGACTAGAATTCAACTAGGCGAGAAAAAAACCAAAGGTTTAGGTGCTGGCATGCAACCAGAAATTGGAGCAGAAAGCGCAAGAGAAAGTTTTGAAGAAGTAAAAGCTGCTTTAAGTCAAAGTGACATAGTGTTTATTTCAGCAGGTCTTGGTGGTGGAACTGGTACAGGTGCAGCTCCTGTTGTAGCACAAGCTGCTAAAGAAGTAGGTGCATTAACCGTTTCAGTTGTAACTATGCCTTTTGCTTTTGAAGGAAAGCAAAGAAAAAAATTAGCCGAAGCTGGCTTGGCTGAATTAAAAAAAGAAAGTGATTCTATCATTGTAATCCAAAATGAAAAACTTCTTAGCATACTTCCAAAAAAAGCAGGCATAAAAGAAGCATTTAAACTAGTAGATGATATCTTAGCTAGAGCTGTTAGAGGTATGGTGTCTATCCTTTTAGAAGATGGCGATATTAATGTTGACTTTGCTGATGTTAGAACTGTTATGAGCCATAGAGGTTTAGCTTTAATGGGTGTAGGTCATGGAGAAGGTGAAAATGCCATCATGGATGCATTATCAAGTGCTATAGAATCTCCATTGTTAGACGGTATGACTATGAAAGGTGTTAAGGGCGTAATTATCCATTATAAAATTGGCCCCGAATGCTCATTGATAGAGATTTCACAAGCTACTCAAAGTATTAGCGATATAGCAGATGAAAACGCAAAAGTAATCTTTGGTGCAACTACTGATGAAAGTATGGGCGATCGTGTTGAAGTAACTATCATTGCTACAGGTTTTGAAGATAAAGCTGAAATAGAAAGTGCTAAAGAACAAGAAGAAAGTAAAAAAAATAGCTATATGAATTTACGCAAGGCTAGCGGTGGATTTGATGAGGAAGTAATTTCTCAACTTGATGTTCCTGCTTTCTTGCGTCGTCAAATGGATTAATTTTTAGTAAAAATCCTTATATGAATTCTTCATTATTATGTGATTTTTACGAATTAAGTATGGCTTATGCATATTTTAAAAAAAATATGCATAAGCAGATTGTTTATTTTGAAGTTTTTTTTAGAAAAGCTCCTGATAATGCTTCTTATGCTGTTTTTTGTGGATTAGAACAAATCATAAATCATATTAATCATTTTTCTTTCTCTCAAAGCGATATAGAATTTTTAAAAAATACTCATAAATTTGATAATGATTTTTTAAACTATCTTTCAACTTTAAAATTTGGTGGAGATATACTAAGTGTTAAAGAAGGTGAATGTATTTTTGCTAATACACCTTTAATGATTATCAAAGCACCCATAATAGAGGCTTTATTATTAGAAACTTTCATACTTTTAACCTTAAATCATCAATGTCTGATTGCTACTAAAGCTAGTAGAATCACTCAAATTGCAAAAGAAAAATTGCTTTTAGAATTTGGCTCTCGTAGAGCCCATGGAGAAAGTGCAGCTTTAAATGGTGCTAGAGCTGCTTTTATAGGTGGTTTTCATACAAGTGCTTGTACTTTAGCTGGAAAAAAATTCGACATTCCTATAAACGGAACTATGTCCCATGCTTGGATACAAATGTTTGATGATGAGCTAAGTGCTTTTAGAGCATATTGTCAAATTTATAAAGATAATATAAGCCTTTTGATTGATACTTATGATTATAAAAAAGGTATTGAAAATGCTATTTTAGTTTTTAATGAGTTAAATGCACAAGATTCTATGCTTAATTATTCTATCCGTATTGACTCAGGAGATTTGCTTAAAATCTCTAAATATATTAGAAAAAAACTAGATCTTGCCAGCTTAACAAAATGCAAAATCATAGCTAGTAACGCCTTAGATGAGTTCATCATAGAAAAATTACTAAAAAATAAAGCTCCAATCGATGCTTTTGGTATTGGAGAAAAACTTATTACTTCAGCAAGTTCGCCTATTTTTGGAGCTGTTTATAAACTTGTTGCATTAGAAAAAAACAATCAAATCATCCCTAAAATAAAAATCAGCGCAAGTTCAAGCAAAACAACCTTGCCACATTTTAAAAAACTTATAAGATACTATAAAAACAATAAAGCAAGTTTTGATATTTTATATACACATGATGAAAATATCAAAAATTATCAAGGCTACACATATAAAAATTTACATAAGCTTATTTTTAAAGATGGAAAATTAATCTATGAGCTTCCTAACTTGAAAAATATTCAAGATTACCATAAAAAAAGTGTTGATAGTTTGGATTTTAAACTAAAAAAACTTCAAAATCCAAGTATTTATAAAATAAAAATTTCTAAAAAATTACAAAATATGCAAAAAACTTACTTGGAAAAAAATTAATCTTTTTCTCTAAGTTTCACCTCATCTTCTACCTCAAGTAAAAATCTATCCACAAGCTCATCTTCTTTTAATTTTGCTACCACTTCGCCATGTCTTATAACTAAACCTTGATTTTTTCCAAAAGCAATCGCCACATCAGCACCCTTAGCCTCACCCAAGGCATTTACAACACAACCCATAACACTTATATTTAACGGTTCTTTTATATGTTTAGTTTTTTCTTCTACTATCTTAATCGCTTTAATCAAATCACTTTGAATTCTTCCACAAGTTGGGCATGAGATGATATTTACTCCACTTTTTTGCACTCCACTATCTTGCAAAATAGCCCTTGCTACCTTAATCTCTTCTTCAAGCTCCCCTGTCATAGAAACTCTCATTGTATCACCTATACCTTTTAAAAGTAAATTTCCTAAAGCAATCGAGCTTTTAACCGTGCTATGAAATTTAGTTCCTGCTTCAGTAACCCCTAAATGAAACGGATAATCACAAAGTGGTCTTAAAGCCTCATAAGCTTTTATGGTATTTTGTACATCTGAAGTTTTCATAGAAATTTTAATATCAAAAAAGTCCAAATCTTCTAGTAATTTTATATTATACAAAGCACTCTCAAGCATGGCCTCTATATTATAACCATATTTATCACTAAATTGTTTTTCTATAGAGCCATGATTTACCCCTATTCTAATAGGAATTTTTCTTTGCTTACAAGCTTGCACCACTTCTTTGATATTTTCTTTTGAGCCTATATTTCCTGGGTTAATTCTCACCCCATCGATAAATTCAGCACAAAAAACTGCTAGCTTATGATTAAAATGTATATCCACTATTAAAGGTAAGGGGCTTTTTGCTTTGATTTCTTTTAAAGCTCTTGCATCTGCCATATCCAAACAAGCTAAACGCACTATATTTGCACCAGCAAAATAAAGCCTGTTAAGCTGCTCTAAACAACCCTCAATATCTCTTGTTTTAGTAAAAAGCATAGATTGCACTGAAATAGGAGCATCACCACCTATTAAAACATCACCTACTTTTATTTGTCTTGTTTTGTATCTTGTCATTAAAATCACTCTAAAAATATTTTTAGAGTATTATAGCCCAAAAATGGGCTATATCATTAATCTTTTTTATTTTTATTAAGAGATTTATATTTTATATCCATATCTCTTGTTAAAAGGGTAAAAATTTGATTTGTTAAATCTTGAGTAAGTTTTTTAGCTTCCATTTGATTTTGCAATGAAAAATCAACTAAAATTTGCTTTGCTTTGTTCTTATCTTTTTTATAAAGATTTAAATATTCTTTTTCCATAACCTCTTGTTTTAAAGATGTGTCTTTTTCAAATTTAGCATAAGCATTTTTTACAATAGGAGCATATTTATTATAATCACTCATTACAAGAGTTTGCAACTTGCGATAAATCCAATAAATTGATTTATCATCAGCTTCATTTGTTCCTTGTTGATATCCTGCAATAAACTCATCATTACCAAAATAATAAGGCAAATACACACTCAAATCAGCCATTCCTATTGCGACATAATTTAACCTACCTATTTCTTTAGGAAGCCACGGTCTAACTTGCATAATGTGAGATTCATAAGTTCTAAACACACTCACAACACGGTAAATGTTTTCATTTTCATTGAAATTTGCATATGGATCATATTTTGTTCCATCATAGTGCGATCTTAAAGCTTTTTTTAAATCATCCACACTAAGTTTTTGCTCAGGTTGCAAAAACACATTAAAATTAGCACCATTTTTTACATCTTGATTTAAAGATGGATTAAACATTTTTTGTATCCACCAAACTCTAGGATAATTATAAGTTAAATCTCTATCATCATTTCTTGTATAAACTTTAAAAAAATCAAAATCCTTATCCACTTTAGGATTATACGCTTTATGTATTATGGCAAAATTTATTAAATTTTTAGAATGCAAGGTATTTTCATCGTTGAATTTTAGTTGTTTTAGCCTACCTTGGTTCGCACTAACAAAATACGAATTATTAGGAATTTTTGCAGCCATCCACTGATGTGCTGTGGCACTTTCTAAATACCAAATTTCTTTAGAATCCACAAAAGCTACTCCAAAGCCCTCAGCTGCTCCTTGTTTTTCTATAATATCACCCAATAATAAAACACCTTCTTTTGCACTTTTAATTCTTGGAAGCAAAACATCCAAAATATCATCTTCGCTAATGCCATTTTTCTCATTATAAGGATCAAATTTTAAAAGTTCATCTTTTGCATAAATTGATTCAGTAGCGCTTATCCCAACACCCATTTCATTAAAACCAGTAGCACCGTGTAATGTACTTTGCCAATTAGCTATAGTGCTATATTGAAAAGATTTAGTAGGTAAAGGGTAAGTAAAATCATTCATTCCTTGATGTGCTTTAGTGCTATAAATACCTTTTTGATTTTCAACTCTTGGATGGATTAGAAAAACTTGTGCCTTATCTGCTTTACTATCAGCACTTCTTGCAACCAACATAGAACCATCTTTACTTGCTTCATTTGGTACTAAAATAGTAGTGCAAGCTAAAGCATTATTAAACAAAGCACCAAAAAGTACACAACCTACAAGAAAACTAAACTTTTTCATTTTCTCTCCTTTAAATTTAAGAAATTAAAAAAGTATATTCTTATCAAAATAAATTTAAAATTAAAAATAAAATATTGTTTTTATTATAAAATAATAATTATTTATAAATAAATATATTTTTCAAGAAAAATCAACTGGATCTATATCGCAAGTAATATTTTTAAAATTTAAAGCAAAATGCTCAAATTTTACAAGTTCTTGATGGGTATTAGCACGCAATAATACATAAAAACGCCATTTTTTATTTAGCATTTCAATACCACAAGCACCATGGCCTACTAATTGCACTTGTTTTAATTCTTGAACTTTATTAGCTATAAATTCACATAAATTTAAAGCTTTGTTTTTATCCTCATCTTCAATAATTAGCCTTAAAAGTCTTTTAAATGGAGGGTAAAGCTCATTTCTAACATTTAATTCATCTTTTAAAAAACTATCATAATCTTGTATATATTTTTCAAAAAAAGATCTATTCTTAGTTTGTAAAAGCACCCTACCCTCACCCTTACGACCTGCACGACCTGCTACTTGCATAGCAAGAGCCAAAGTCTCTTCTAAAGCTTTAAAATTAGGTCTAAATAAATACTCATCAAGTCCCAAAATCACACTCAAATCCACATTATGATAATCATGTCCTTTAGCAAGCATAGAAGTACCTACTAAAATATCAATTTTTTCTTGATTAAAATCTTTTAAAATCATATCAAGCTTTTTTACACTGCTAATCTCATCACTATCAAATCTTTTTATGATAGGATTAAACCCAGCTAATTCTTTTTCCAAAAGCTCACAAAGCTCTGCTGTACCCATTTTTTTAGCTTCAAGCATAACTCCATTGCAAGTTGGGCAGGTTTGATCGATTTCTTTAGTGAAATTACAATAATGGCATTTTAATGCATTTTTATTTTTATGTAAACTCAAAGCAATAGAACAAAAAGGGCATTTAATGGTATTAGCGCATTCTTTGCATAAAATTTGTCTAAAATTTGCCCTTGTAGGTAAAAATACTACAGCTTGCTTTTTATTTCTTAAGCTAATTTTTAACTCTAAAAGCAATTTTGATGAAACACTAAGCTCACTCTCATCATATAAAAACTGCTTTTTACTTTCAAAAAAGGTTCCTTTAAGTCTAAAACAAGGATGTTTATAAAAACTTACAACACTTGGGGTAGCTGAACCTAAAAGAACTTTTATATACATTTTTTTTGCTACAAATAAAGCCAAATCTCTTGCATTGATTTTTGGATTATTAGAAGCCTTGTAAGAATTATCATGCTCTTCATCAATAATAATCAAACCCAAATTCTTAAAAGGCAAAAACAAAGCCGATCTAGCTCCTACTACCAAAAGAGCTTTTGAATTTGCTAAATCTTGCAAATATTCTTGCTTTTTTCTCTTAGTAATTTTAGAATGCCACAAGAAAAAATGCTCACCAAAATACACTTTTAATCTTTTTTGCATTTGCGGAGTTAGAGCGATTTCTGGCATTAAAAGCAAAACTTGCTTTCCTTGCTCTAGATATTCTTTTATCAGGCTAATATAAATTTCAGTTTTACCACTTCCTGTATCACCAAATAGCAAACTAGTTTGTTTAGTTTTTATAAATTCCAAAGCTTCTTGTTGGTTTTTACTTAAACTAGGTGCTTTTTCTATATGAATTTTTTCATTTTTATACTCTTTAATGCTTTCAAACATACCCAAAACAAAAGCTATTTTACTAGCATAATAATAAGCAATAAATTGAGCAAGTTCGTATTGGTATTGCGTTAGCTTAAAACCTGTTTTTTCTTTTATAGCTTGGGTTTTAAAATCAGGCTTTGAGCATTTTTGTAAAATTATAGCTTTAAGATTTTTTTTCCTTGCAAGATCAACCACTACCTCATCTAAAATTTCAAATTCTTCCTCACTCTCATAAGTTAAGGTATCTAAATAATATCCTTTAATAGCAAGTTGATAAAAATTCAAAACCCATAATCCTTACAGTTTAAACTCACACATTCTAAAAAAACCTTTTCACTATTATAAGAAAAATCTATGTAATTTTTAGTATTTATGAAAAATCTATATTGAGTATTTGCTGTTTTCATCCACGATTTTTTAGATGAAATGATTGGTTTTTCTAAAACACTATAAGTGCATTGTTTTGTATTTTTATGATTTTGAGAATTAGAACATACAAATAATTTTTGATTTTCGCTATTTATCAAAGCTTCATCTAAAATTGTTGGAAAATCCTTACTTTCTTTAAATAAAAACTGATTTTTGAGTAAAGACAAAGAAGCATTGATGAGCTCTACCTCACTTTTTACTTGAATGAGTTTAGCATCATTTTTTCCAAAAGAAAAATACGGATAAGCAATTACACTAAGAATAGCAATAATCATCATACAAAAAACAAGCTCTATCAAAGTAAAAGCTTTTTTTATTTGCATTTATTTTATTTCTTCATCGATAGTATTGATAAGTTTATTGAGTTCTTTTTTTAAGATATAGTTTTCGTAGCTAAGTTTTACAAAAGCATTAATGAAATTTGCAAGTTCTATCTTGCCCGTGCCTCCAGAAATTAAAGCAATTTCATCTTCAAGATGATTTGCAAATTCATTACTGCATGTTACAACAAAATCTTTTGCATAGACATTAATTGTAACTTTTCTTTGGTTATTGTTTGCCAAGAACTGCCTCTATTTTTTTAATTACATCTTCGCTTTCAATATTTTTATTTTTAAGCTCTTCTTCTAAACGCGCGATTTGATTATTTTTAGCTTCATTTTGTGCTTTTACACTTACTAATTCATTTCTTAAATTTTCATTTATTTCACACACTTCATTATATTTAGCCAAAAGCTCATTTACTTTATCTGTCATTGTGTTGATTATTCTTTCATCATACATATTTTCTTGCCTTTATTGATTTTATATTTTAGAGTATTTTAAACACATAATTGTAACAAAAAAAAATTTAATTTTACATAGCTTTTTGTTTTAAAATTTAAATTTTTTACAAAAAATTTTGTGTAAAATTAGCAAAAATACAAGTTAGGAAAATTTATGTTTGAACTTACTAGTGATTTTGAGCCAAGTCCTGATCAAAAACAAGCCATTGATGGTATAGTAAAAAGTATCAAAGCAGGTAATAAATATCAAACCTTACTAGGTGTTACAGGCAGTGGAAAAACTTTCACTATGGCAAATATCATTAAAAACTTGAATATACCTACTCTTATCATGAGCCATAATAAAAGCTTATGTGCACAACTTTATAGTGAATTTAAAGGCTTTTTTAAAAACAATCACGTGGAATATTTTATAAGTTATTATGATTATTATCAACCAGAAGCCTATATACCAAGAACGGATGTTTTTATAGAAAAAGATAGTTCTACCAATGAAGACTTAGAAAGATTAAGACTAAGTGCAAGCGCTTCACTTTTAAGTTATGATGATGTTATTTGCATAGCTAGCGTTTCAGCAAATTATGGCTTAGGAAATCCTAGTGAGTATGTAGGTATGGTTTTGATTTTAGAACTAAATATGCAAATTTCACAAAAAGAACTTTTGAAAAAACTTGTAGATATGGGCTATAAACGCAATGATAATTTCTTTGATAGAGCTGATTTTAGAGTCAATGGAGATATAGTAGATATATATCCAGCTTATTATGAGGATGAGGCTATTAGACTTGAGTTTTTTGGCGATGAACTTGAGGCGATGTATCATTATAGTGTCTTAGAAAATAAAAAAGGTAAAGATTTAAAAAAATTTATACTTTATCCAACTAGTCAATTTAGCGTAGGTGAAGCTAGACTTAAAGAGGCTATAAAAGGTATAAAAACTGAATTAAATGAACGTCTTGCTTATTTTGAAAATGAAAATAAACTCGTAGAAGCACAAAGACTAAAACAAAGAGTGGAATTTGATCTTGAGATGCTTCAAAGCACTGGCATGTGCAAAGGAGTTGAAAATTATGCCTTGCATTTAACAGGACTTAAAAGCGGTGATACACCTTATACGCTTTTTGATTATTTTGCTATTAAAAACCAAGACTTTTTAGTCATTGTAGATGAATCTCATGTATCTTTACCACAATTTCGTGGGATGTTTGCAGGGGATAGAAGTAGAAAGCAAACTTTGGTTGATTATGGTTTTCGCTTGCCAAGTGCTTTAGATAATAGACCTTTGATGTTTGATGAATTTATTAAAAAAAATTGTAAATTTTTATTTGTTTCAGCTACACCTGCGCCTTTAGAACTAGAATTAAGCAAAGAAAATATTTTTTATCAAATTATGCGTCCAACAGGGCTTTTAGATCCTAAAATAGAAATCAAAGATAGTGAAAATCAAGTTGAAATTTTATACGATGAAGCTAAAAAAGTTATAGAACGTAATGAAAGAGTTTTAATAACCGTTTTAACTAAAAAAATGGCTGAGGAACTTAGTAAATACTACTTAGAGCTTGGCTTAAAAGTAAAATACATGCACTCAGAAATTGATGCAATAGAACGTAATGAAATCATCCGTGACCTAAGAAGCGGTGCTTTTGATATTTTAATCGGGATTAACCTTTTAAGAGAAGGACTTGATTTACCTGAAGTTTCCCTTATAGCGATTATGGATGCAGATAAAGAAGGTTTTTTAAGAAGTACCACTGCACTCATTCAAACAATGGGGCGTGTAGCTAGAAATGTCAATGGAAAAGTATTACTTTTTGCTAAAAAAATCACAAAATCTATGCAAGAAGCTATCGATACCACCAATGAGAGAAGAGCTTTACAAGAAGCTTATAACAAAAAACACAACATCACACCAACCTCAGTAAAAAGAAACATAGAAGAAAGTTTAAAACATGAACTTGAACAAGGAGAAATTTATCGCAAAGGCAAAGAACTTGAAAAAATGCCTGCAAAAGAACGTGCTAAAATAGTAAAAGAATTAAGAAAACAGATGCTAGAGGCAGCTAAAAACCTTGAGTTTGAGAAAGCAGCAATGCTTAGAGATGAAATTGGAAAACTAAAATTTTTATAGGAGAAAAAATGAAAAAAACGCTCATTCAAATTATTATCTTTTGTTTTTTATTTATAAGCATATTTACTATTAATAGGCTTTTCATGCAAAATGATTTTATTTCACAAAAAATCATACAAAATAATTTCTATGATATATTAAAAATGTATTTTTATGGAATTTATCATGATATAAGATTTTTAAGTGTTGCTTTTTTACCGCTTTTGTTTTGTGGATTTCTTTCTTTAATAATTTCTCATCTTAAACACAAAAAACTAGTGATATTTACGGGGGGGGGTATATAGACTATATAGCATTGTTTCAAGTATTTATATAGCATTTATAGCTATTATAAGTATAATTTTTTCTTTTGCAAAATATTACTACTACGAACTTTATAATGACAAATTTAATATTTTTTTATTTAGTATAAAAAATGACAATATTAGCACTATTTTAGATATCATCTATAATGATTACCCTATTTTAAAAATTTCATTTTTAGCTTTATTTATTTCTTTATGCTGTGTATTTTTAAATTTAAAAATTTTATATTATAAAACTACCAAAAACAACTATAAAATTCATACCTTATTATTTTTAAATATCATTTTAATTTTTATATACATTTTAGCTCTTAGGGGACCATTTAAACATGTTGCTATTAATGTACAAAACTATTCCTTTAGCGAATTTAAAGTTGTAAATGATACTATGCTAAATCCTATAATGACTTTTGCTTGGGCTCATAAACAATACAAAGAAGAACAAAAAATACCCTCAATTGATGATAGCACTGCAAAAGAAATTCAAAGTAAATTGTTTCCTTATATGGATATAAGTCAAAATAACCCTATAGCAGATACTACAAAACCAAGTATTTTTTTAAATATAATGGAAAGTTTTGGTTTAGAAATTAATGAGTATAGTTCTGAAAAAATAAATTTTTTAGGTGAACTAAAGCAACATTTTGAGCAAGATTTTTTATTTAAGAGATTTTTACCATCAAGCAATGGAACTATACCTAGTTTGGCAAATTTATTATTTATCAGTCCATTTTCAAATATTTCAACTAGTAAATTTCAAACAATAAAACTACCTCTTACTCCTATTGAAATTTATAAAAAAGCAGGTTATAGGGTTATTTTTATAAGTGCTGGAAATGGATCTTGGCAAAATATAAAAGAGTATTTAAAAATACAAGGAGTAGATGAAATTATAGATGAAAATAGTATAGTTAATTCTTATCCTCAAGCTAAAACAACGCAAAATGGCTATGGAGTAGCCGATGAATTTTTATATAAAAAAGCTTATGAAATATTGCAAGATAATCCATATAAAACATTAATCATTGCCCTAACAATATCAAATCATCCTCCATATTTAGATTATAATATAAAGATTAATCATGATCAAATACCAAATAAACTATTAAATCTTCTTCCATATAATCATAAAAAACAACTAGCTATATTAAAAGCATATACTTATGCAAACAATGAATTTGGAAAATTCTTAAGCAAAATAAAACATAGTGAGCTAAAAGACAAGATTATTGTAGCCGCAACAGGAGATCATAGAACAAGAGATTTGAAAAATAATCTAAATAATACAAAAGCTTTTTCTTATAGTGTTCCTTTTTATTTATACATCCCAAAAATACTACAATATAATATTCATTATGATAAAAATAGAGTAGGATCACATAAAGATGTATTTCCGACCTTATATAATATAAGTCTTAGTAACGTAGAATATATTAGCATGGGCGGAAGAAATATATTAGGTCTAGCTAAAAACGAAAAACTAGAATTTGGGATAAATGATGCATTGTGGATTGATGATAAAGGTGTATATATTACAAATAAAGGATATTTTTTTGAAAAAAACACTTCAATCAAAAACACAAGTCAAGAAATTATTTTAGATAAATACCATAAAGAATTTCATGAGTTATATTATAAAATAAATTGGTGGCAACTCAATAAAAGGCTAAATAATAAATAAGCTAAGACAACTTAGCTTATTTATTTGCTCTTTCTATATACTCTCCACGCACAGTATCAACACGGATTACTTCCCCTTCTAGCACATGGAAAGGAATTTGCACTACTGCACCTGTTTCTAAAGTAGCTGGTTTTTTGTTTGAACCTTGAGTATCACCTTTAAAATTCGGCGCTGTTTCAATAATTTTAAGCTCCATTACTTGAGGTACTTCCACGCCAATTGCTTTTCCATTGTGAAATAAAACATCTACCATGGTTCCATCAAGCATCCATTTTTTAGCTTCACCCACATCTTCATCACTAATTGCAACTTGCTCATAAGTTTGAGTATCCATAAATTGACAATTTTCACCATCATCGTATAGATATTGCATTTGTTTTTCTTCTAAATTTGGAGATTCACATTTATCCCCTGCATGGAAAGTTTTTTCCAAAACCTTACCATCAATAAAAGATTTAATTTTAATACGCACAAAAGCAGGACCTTTTCCTGGTTTTACATGTTGATATTCTACGATTTTAAAAGGAATACCATCAATTTCTATTTTTAAACCTTTTTTTAAATCTCCCATTCCATAAGAAGCCATATATTTTCCTTAATTTTAAAATTAAAAAATAATTGTAACAATTAAGGCTTATAAAAAGCCTTAAATTTCTGCATATTCTGCAAAAATACAAGCATCAATAGCTCTTAATTCCTCAAGCAAAGCTTTTGAAATTTTTGTATCAAGCAAAATCACAGCCAAAGCTTTTCCAAAGCCATTTCTACCAAGTCTAAAATCAGCTATATTGACATTATTTTTAGCTAAAATTCCGCTAACATTAGCAATAACTCCTGGTATGTCATTATTGTTTAAAATTATCATTTTCCCTTTAGGTTTAAAATCTACATCAAAACCATTTAACTCTACTATCCTTTGTTCGTTTTCACCAAAAATAGTTCCTGAAATAGAAAGATTAGAATTATCTGTAATTACCTTTATGGTGATTTTATTACTATAACCACTACTTGGTAAAATACAAGAAGAAAGTTCCACACCCTTATCTTTAGCTACAAAATGCGCATTAATATAATTAATATTTTCACCTAAAATTCCTCTTAAAACACTCACTGTTGCAAAAGTTAGCAAAGACTCATTATACTCACTAATTTGTCCTTCACTTTCAAGTTTAATAGCCTTAATAGGAGTTTTATCAAGTTGAGCAGCCAAAAAGCCCATTTTAGAAATAAGCTCAATATAAGGTGCTACAAAACTTGGCAAATCTTCAGTTTTAATTGGTAAATTTAAAGCATTAGGATAAGAAATTCCTCTTACAGCATTTAAAGCTTGCTCGCATGCTTGAATAGCAATATTTTCTTGACTTTCCAAGGTATTTGCACCAAGATGAGAAGTAACAGAAACATTTTCAAAGTCTAAAAATGGATGATTAGTTGCAGGTTCTTTATTAAATACATCTATGCCAAGCCAAGCTATTTTACCACTTTTTAACCCCTCGCACAAAGCATCTTCATTATAAAGACCGCCTCTGGCACAATTGATCAATCTTACGCCATCTTTCATTTTAGAAATTTCTTCAAAAGAAATCATATCTGTTGTTTCTTTTGTTTTTGGTGTATGTATGGTAATAAAATCACTTTGAGTTAAGATTGTATCTAAAGAATTCACACACTCTATACCCAAATCAGTCATTTTAGAAGCTACCACATAAGGATCATAAGCTATAACTTTCATACCAAAAGCTTTTGCACGTACAGCTACTCTTGAACCTATGTTACCAAAACCTATAACCCCTAAAGTTTTGTTCATAAGCTCAACACCATACCACTTTTCTCTTTCCCATCTTCTTTGTATTTTTAAAAAATTATGAGCATTTACAAAAGATCTTGCAGAGCATAATAAATGATTCATAGTAAGTTCAACCGCTGCTATGGTATTAGCCGTTGGCACATTCATTACTATAATGCCTTTTTTAGAGCATTCATCTATATCAACATTATCAACCCCAACACCTGCTCTAACTAAAGCTTTTAAATTAGAACATGCATTGATAAATTTCAAATCCACATCCGTTGAACTTCTAGTAATAGCCACATCCACATCGTTTAATTTTGTCAAAAGCTCATCTTTAGGTAAATGTGCCGCTTCGATAAGCTCTACATCATCAGCTTTTCTTAAAAGCTCTACACCTTTGTCTAATATTGCATCACATACAATAATTTTTTTCATAACCAAACCTCCTTTAATTTTGCATTTATGTTGTAAATTTTTAATTTGTCGATCAGTGCATTTAAAACTTTTTCATTATCTGTATCTAAATAAATCGCAACTTCATCTTTACTCTGTGTTAAAGTATATTTAATAAAAAAAGAATGCAAAGTTTGCTTTAAACAAAACATAGAATAAACATCATTTTTATTCACATCAAGCATATAGAATTTTTGCTTTGGCTTTACTATAGAATCATCCATATTAAAACTCATATAAAATTCATTTGCCGCTGGAGAGAAGTCATTGATTTTAAGATTTGAAAGTTTATCTTGCCAAGTTTGCGGCAATTCTTTTTTTATCTCATCAAAAGAATATTTAACATTTTGTGAGATAGATAGATTTCCAACATCTAAATATCTCACCATAAAAACAAAAGCAACAAATAAAGCTAAGCTTAAAAAGCCTAAAATACCATAAAGGGTATATTTTTTCATTTTTTATTATGAAAGTTGATCTTTGATAATATCACCTAAAGTTACTTTATCATTATCATTGATTTCATTTAACGCTTCTCTTTCTTTCATTTTTGCAAGACTTTTCACGCTTAAACGAATTCTATTTTTCTTTTCATCAATGAAAACAATTAAAGCTTCTATTGTATCGCCTACTTTTAAACTTGAAAAATCAATATTACCTAAATCTTCTTTGTGAATTAGCGCATCAACACCTTCTTCAAGCTCCACAAAAACTCCAAAATCCTTAATATCTCTAATTTTTCCTGAGATAATATCATTTACTTGGTGTTTTTGCGCATAAACTTGCACAGGGCTTTTTTGCAATTCTTTAGTACTTAAAGAAATCTTTTGATTTTCTTTGTCTAGCTTGATGATTTTAACTTCCATAACATCACCAACTTTATACATATCTTTGCATTTATCGTTTCTATTCCATGAAGCGTCTTCATTGTGCAATAAACCTTCTAAATTTGCAATTTTTACAAAGGCACCAAAATTAGTCACAGAAGTAACACTACCTTTTACTACATCACCTACTTTATGTGATTTTAAAAACTCATCAAAAGGTTTTGCTAATAAATTTTTTAAAGAAACCCTAAGTCTTCTTTCTTTAGCATTAATCTCAATCACTTCCACATCAAGCTCTTGACCTTCGCTAATATAATCTTTTGGATTCTTAGCATTTTTATCCCAAGAAATTTCACTTATATGTAAAAATCCTTCTATATCATTTCCTAAATCAACAAAAGCACCATATGGCTCTATATTTGAAACTGTAACCTTAATGGTGTCACCAACCTCTAAACCATCTTTAATTTCATCCCAAGGATCAGGCATAGCAAGTTTGATAGATAAAGAAAGATGTTTTTTATCTTTATCATATTTAATCACTTTTACAGGAACCTTATCGCCTTCACTATATAATGAACTAGGATTTACTGGCCCTTTGTAAGAAATTTCACTATAATGAACCAAACCATCAACACCACCTACATCAACAAACATACCGTAAGTAGTGATTTTTTTAACAGTACCTTCTATAATTTCTTCTTGATTTAACACATTTGAGATAATCTCTTTGCGTTTTTTTCTTTCTTCATCTACTATTTTTTTTCTAGAAACTACTATACTTTGAGCTTCTTTGTCTATTTTGATGATTTTAACTTTAAAGGTTTTATTGATGATATTGTTTGAATCTTTAAAGCTACTTTGTGATTTTGGTAAGAAAAACTCTACTCCATTTTCATCCACAGCTACAAAGCCACCTCTATTTTTACCAATGATTTTTACATCAAAAATACTTTCATCATCTTTATAATTATCAATAAATTCTTTAACTTTTTGCTTTCTTAAAGCTTTTTTATGAGAAAGTAAAGATCTGCCACCGCGAGAACCCACTATAGCAACTTCTAATGTATCGCCTTCTTTGAAGATAAATTCGCCTTTGTCGTTTTGAATTTCTTCTATTGCTAAAATACCTTCTGATTTTTGCCCTACATTTACAAATACTTCATCGCCTTTAATCGCGACAATTATACCCTGTGTAGTTGCCTCCTCATCAGACTTAAAAGATTCTTCAAGCATTTGCTCAAAATCTTCTTCTATGATAATATCCTCTAGTCTGTTTTGAACTTTTTTGTTCACCTCGCTCATCGTGGTCCTTTATTTTAAATTTTAATTCTTGATTATAGTATTGTTTTCTTTAAACTTAGTTAATTTTGGTGTATTCTTTGATTTTTTCCAAAACCAAATTAATCACCCAATCAGGTGTAGAAGCACCCGCGCTAATACCACATTTTTCTTTACCACTAAACCATTCTTTTTGAATTTCTTTTTCATTTTCGATTAAATAGCTATCCTCGCAGTAATTTTTTGCTATTAAAAAAAGTTGCTTAGTATTGGCTGAATTTTTTCCTCCAACTATTATCATTACATCACTTTTCTTGGCAAGTTCATTGATTGCTTCTTGGTTTTTAAAAGTTGCATCACATATAGTATTAAAAACACGCACTTCCTTAACCCTGAGCATTAAATAATTTACAATTTCCATAAATTTTTCTACTTTTTTTGTAGTTTGTGATACCACTGCAATTTTAGAAGGCAATTTAATATCAAGCAATTCTTTTTCATCAAGCACTACATAAGCCTTAGTACTTACATAACTTCTAACCCCTTTTACTTCAGGATGATTTTCATCGCCAAAAATTACCACTTCATAGCCTTCATTACTCATTTGTTCACAAATTTTTTGAGGTTTAGTCACAAAAGGACATGTAGCATCAAAAATTTCCATGTCTTTTTGCTTTAATTTTTCTAAATCTTGTTTTGTAATTCCATGGGTTCTAATGATGGCTTTTTTTTCTGTGCTTAATTCATTGATATCATTTAATGTTTTAACATTATAATTTTTCCAAAGTCTTGTGATTTCTTCATTATTATGAATTAAAGGGCCTATAGTAGCTGCATCTTTAATCTGCTCAGCCTTTTTAATGGCTCTTTTTACTCCAAAACAAAATCCATAACTTTTTGCTAGCTCAATCTCCAACTTTAGCTCCTATTTGCTTTAAAATTTCGATAAAATTTGGAAAAGAAGTTTTAATGCATTCGCTATCATCTACTTCCATTCCACATCTTAAACCTAAAATTAAAAAACTCATCGCAATTCTATGATCTCCAAAGCTTTCTATTTTAGCACTTTTAGCTTCGCCACCTTCTACTTCAAAACCATCTTCAAATTCTTTTACTTTTATGCCACATTTTTGCAAATTTAATACAATTGATTTAATTCTATCGCTTTCTTTTACGCGTAATTCTTTAGCATTTTTTACAGTACTTTTTCCTTTTGCACAAGCAAAAGCTATAGCCAAAGCTGGAATTTCATCAATCAACCATGCGATATTTTCACTCACATTTATCGCTTTTAAGGGCGCACTTTCAACATAAATTTCTCCAATACTTTCAAAATCTTCATTAGTAGTATTATAAGTAATTTTTACACCCATTTTTTCTAAAATTTTAAAGGCTTCAATGCGTGTTTTATTTAACAAAACATTTTTTAAAACTACTTTTGAATGAGGTAAAATACAAGCGGCTAAGGCAAAATAAAAGGCTGATGATGGATCATTTGGTACACATACTTCAAATGCTTTTAATTTTTCTTTTAAAGGATTTATTTTAATAAAAGTTTTATCCTCATTTAAATATTCAATGCAAGCTCCCATTTTATTAAGTATAATCTCACTATGATCTCTTGAAAGATCAATTTCTTTAAAATAACTTTCTTTTTTGGCAAATAAAGCTGCTAAAATTAAAGCTGATTTTACTTGAGCTGAGGCAATATTACTACTAAAATCAAAACCTTCTAACTTGGATCCTTGTATACAAATAGGTGCTAAATTCGCATTAGCTCTTCCATAAATTTTAGCTCCTAAACTCATCAAAGGCTCACTTACCCGCTTCATCGGCCTAGCATTTAAATAACAATCTCCACTAAGTACAAAAAATTCATCTTCGATAGCACTTAAAAGACCTATTAAAAGTCTCATAGCTGTACCTGAATTGCCACAATCTAAAACACAATTTGGAGATTTTATATATTTTGGAGCTCTAATATAAATTAATCCGTTAATTTCTTCAACTTCAGCTCCCAAAGCTTGAATAATTGCTAAGGTATGTAAGGTATCTTGGGCTTTTAAATAATTTTTAATTTTGCAAGTTCCTTGGGTAAGCAAAGAAAAGATAGCAAAGCGATGAGATATAGACTTATCAGAAGCTATATCTTCAAGCTCTACTTTAAAAGATGAAATAGGACTGATTTTCATCGAAGTTTTAAACCATGTTCATCATCTAAAGCTTTGATGATTTTATCAATATATCCAAGAATAATATTATCTTCTAAGGTTTTTTCAAAATCTCTAAATACTAAATTAATAGTCAAGCTATAAAAATCGCCTAAATTCTCATCTGTATATAAATCTACTACTCTAAAACTTTCTAATCTTTCAATATCTAATTTAGCAATAGTGTGTTTGATTTTTTCATATTCAAAACCCTTAGGTATAACTATACTTAAATCCCTGCTCATAGATGGAAATTTAGAATAAGCTTTAGCAGTTTTAAAGTCTTGTTTTAACCCTTCTAAATCAAGCTCACAAATATAAGTTTTAACCAAATCTCTTTTATTTTCTATACTTAAATGCACTCTACCTATAAATCCTATACTCTTGCCATTTTTATATACATTTGCTTGCTCATATGGGCTTAAAAATGCGTATTCTGATTTTTGCAAACTAAACTCACCTATAATGCTCTTTAATTCTGCTAAAAAAGTATAAAAATCCACTAAAACAGGCTTGGCCTTATTTATGATTTTAGCTTCTTCTTTGTAACCACTAAAGATCATTGCAAATTTAGCATGCTCGTTTGAAAACTCATCAAAAACACTACCACATTCAAAAAGTTTAATTTTCTTTTTTGAATTTCTTAGATTAAAGCTTACTGCATTTAAAAGATGATTTATTAAAGTACTTCTTAAAGTATTAAGTTCGTTAGTAATAGGATTAATGAGTTTGTTTTTAATACATTTAAATCCTAGCTGACTTAATTCTTCTTCATTATCCAAAACATAATGCACACTTTCAAAATATCCATTGCTACTTGCTTTTAATCTTAAATTTTTAAGCTCTTGATAATCAAAATATACTTGATTTAAGCGATTTTTTTCTTTAAATTCTAAAGCTTTTGATGGGATATTATCAATACCAATAATTCTTACTATCTCTTCACTAATATCAGCTATATTTACTATATCACTACGGTGAAGTGGAATTTTAATATTAAATTGTTCATCATTTACCACACTTATTTCAAAGCCTAGTTTTCTAAGAATTTTGACTAAATTATTTTTATCTATAGGCATACCAATGATTTTATCAACCTCTGCACCAAAAATCCCAATAATATTTGCTTCATTTTCTTTAAAAACTTGTTGGCTTCCTGAAAAAACACTCATTGCACTAATTTTTAAGCACTCATTAAATAAATACTCCATTCCCAAAGAAAGCTTAGGCTCGCTGCCTCTTAAAGAACGATATATAGTGTCATTTTTCTTTTTATAAAAGGCTATTGCATTTGCTATAGTTTGAGGATGAGTATAACTTGCTTCTATAATGATGATTTTACTCTCATCATTGATTTTAAATTTATCTTCTTGCACTATACCTGCTAAAGCAATCAACTCATCTTTATAATAAACCCCATATTCTCCATGTTCTTGAGTTTTAATCTCTAAAACAATCTTTTCATCGATTTGACATTCTTGACAAAGCTTATGAAAATCATAAGCACAAAAAATCACTCCGCTTGCATGAGTTGCATAAGTTAAAAGATTTTCTATGTTGTTATTTTTATATGCTTCAATCAAAGCAAGACGAATTTGTATCGTGATATTTAACTTAAATTCTTCTTTAATCTCTAGTGCCTTATAAGCAAAAAATCCTTCAACATCACTTTGATTTTTAACACTGAGTATTCTTCCTATACCTACGCTATTTTCACTTTCTTTTAAAGGATTTAATTCTTTTAAATTTAAATCAAGTGCTGCACTCAAATCTCTAGCAACACCATATAAACTCAAGCAATCCCCGCGGTTTGGAGTAAGTTCTATTTCAATTAATTCATCATTAAAAAGTTCATAATCATTTAAAGCTTTTCCTAAAACCAACTCCCCCATGCTTTCATCTAAAACCATAATACCTTCATTGCTTTTTCCAAAACCAAGCTCACTAGAAGAGCAAATCATACCCATAGATTCAACCCCTCTAAGTTTGGCAGGTTTTATCTCAAGTCCATTTGGAAGCACTGCACCTACTAAAGATACGGCTACAAATTGATCTTTATCAACATTTTTTGCGCCACAAACAATTTGTAAAATTTCATTCCCAACATCTACTTTACAAATATTCAATTTATCTGAATTTTCATGTTTAACTTTTTCTAAAACCTTACCTATTACAACTTTTTGGGGAGCTTTAACACTTTTGAAACTATCAACTTCTAATCCTATAGAATTTAAAGTATTTACTATAGTTTGTGTTGATATTTCACTTAAATCAATCCATTCATTTAACCAATTTCTACTAATAATCATCTAAATTGCTCCAATAATCTTAAATCACCTTCAAACATAGAACGCAAATCAGGAATTTTATGTAAAAGCATAGTAAAACGCTCCACACCCAAACCAAAAGCATAGCCACTTACATTTTTATAACCAACAAATTTATAAACATTAGGATCAACAACGCCACATCCTAAAACTTCAAGCCATCCTGTTTGCTTACAAACCCTACATCCACAACCTTTACAAAACACACAAGAAATATCTACTTCAGCAGATGGCTCTGTAAAAGGAAAAAAGCTTGGTCTAAAACGCACTTTTACATCGCCAAACATATGTTTTAAAAAATGCTCTAGCATATCTTTTAAATTTGCAAAATTGACTTTATCACCCTCTTCTACCACAAGTCCTTCTACTTGATGAAACATAGGGGTATGAGTAATATCAAAATCTCTTCTAAAAACTGCACCTGGTGCTATCATTCTAATAGGTGGTTTTTGAGAAAGCATAGTTCTAATTTGAACTGGAGAAGTTTGAGATCTAAGCAAGGTTTTATCTTCAAAATAAAAAGTATCTTGCATATCTCTTGCAGGATGATTTTGTGGTAAATTCAATGCTTCAAAATTATGAAAATCATCCTCAATCAAAGGCCCTTTTTCTATACTGAAATTTAAAGCTGTAAAATATTCTATGATTTTATCCATAGTTTGCATGATTGGGTGCAAAGCACCTGCATTTGAAGTTTCATCAAAAAAGCTAAAATCTTGCACATCTTGTTTCATTTTTTCATTTAAAGCTTTTTCTTCTAATTCTTTTAATTTTATTTGATAAGCCTCATTAAATTCATCTCTTGTTTTATTTAAACCATTGGCAAATTCTTTTTTTTCTTCACCTTGCAAATCTTTTAACTTTGCAAATTCTAAAGTCAAAATACCTTTTTTTCCTAAAACACTTACTTTTATATTTTCAAGCTCTGCTAAAGTATTTACAGAAGCAATTTTTTCTATCATATCTTGCAATTTTAGCTCCAACTAAATTTTTTTTAAACATTCTAATGTAAAATTATTTAAAATTAGCAAAAATAATAAAAAAAGGACTACCAAATGAGAGAAAAAACCGTATTTGAACTAATCGTAGAAGGAAAAATTCCTGCTAATAAAGTTTTAGAAAGTGAAAAATTTTTAGCTTTTCATGATATCAATCCTAAAGCACCTATTCATATTTTAATCATTCCAAAAGAACATTTTGAAAACTTTCAAGAATTAAGACCTGAATTAATGAGCGAAATGACACAATTCATTCAAGAACTAGCTACTCTTTTAGGACTTGATAAAAGTGGGTATAGATTAATCACAAATTGTGGAAAAAATAGCGGACAAGAAGTTTTTCATTTGCATTTTCATATGTTAGGTGGATTTGAGCTTCCAAAAAATAAAGAAACCCAAATCAATCCTGAATCACTATTCTAAAAAGAGCTCAACTCTTTTTAGATAGCAGGGCCAGCTAATTTAAATTCTGCTCCTTCTTTTACATCTTCATAGCGTTTGAAATTTTCTATAAACATTTTCGCAAGCTTTAATTTGGTTTCTTCGTAAGCTTTTTTATCCTCCCAAGTATTAATAGGATTTAATAGCTTACTTTCTACACCTGCTAATTCTTTTGGAACTGCAAGATTGAATAAATCATAGTTTTCAAACTCACAATTTTGTATACTACCATCTAAAATCGCATTAATGCAAGCTCTAGTAGCTTTAATACTCATTCTTTTACCTACACCATAAGTTCCACCGCTCCAACCGGTATTTACCAGATAAACATTCACATTATGCTTGCTGATTTTTTCGCCCAAAAGTTTTGCATAAACAGTTGGATGTAATGGCAAAAACACTTCTCCAAAACAAGCTGAAAAAGTCGCAACAGGTTCAGTAATACCTCTTTCAGTTCCTGCTACTTTAGCAGTATAACCACTTAGAAAATAATACATTGCTTGTTCTTTACTAAGTTTACTAACCGGAGGTAAAACACCAAAAGCATCCGCTGAAAGGAAAATGATATTACTAGGATGACCTGCACTAAGGCTTGGCTCGTGATTTAAAATATGCTCTATCGGATAAGAAACTCTAGTATTTTCAGTTTTAGAGCCATCATTGAAATCAACGCTTAAATCATCTTTTAAAACTACATTTTCTAAAAGTGCATTTTGTTTGATTGCCCCATAAATTTCTGGCTCACTTTGAGGATCAAGGTTAATGCATTTTGCATAACAACCTCCTTCAAAATTAAACACACCCTCATCATCCCAACCATGCTCATCATCGCCTATTAATTTTCTTTTTGGATCAGTTGAAAGAGTAGTTTTACCTGTACCACTAAGCCCAAAGAAAAGCGCCACATCGCCTTTTTCTCCAACATTAGCACTACAATGCATAGAAAGTTTATTTTCAAGTGGAAGCCAATAATTCATCATAGAAAAAATTCCTTTTTTCATCTCTCCACCATACCAAGTTCCACCAATTACTGCTATATTTTTTTCTATGTTAAAAATGACAAAAACCTCTGAATTTAAACCATCTTTTTTATAATCTTCATTCACACATTTACAAGCATTATATACTACAAAATCAGGCTTAAACTCTTTAAGATCTTCTTCTTTTGGGCGAATAAACATATTTTTTACAAAATGCGCTTGCCATGCAATTTGCGTTACAAAACGCACAGCTTTACGACTTTTTAACGAAGCTCCACAATATGCATCTTGGATATAAATATCACTATTACTAAGTTGTTTTTTAGCTTTTGCTAAAAGTTTTTCAAATAACTCCTCACTAATAGGTTGATTAATCTTACCCCAAGCAATATATTTTTGTGAAGGATCTTGTTTTACAAAATATTTATCCTTAGGACTTCTTCCGGTAAAAATTCCCGTATCCACACTAAAAGTACCATTTTTAGTACATACACCTTCATTATTGTTTTTTTCGTGTTTTAAAAGCTCATCATAACTAAGATTATGAAAAACTTGTCCGATATTTTCTAAACCTAAATTTTCTAAACCTATCATTTTTGCCTCCTTATTTATAAGTCATTAAAGCTTGGCCTTCACTTACACTCTCACCAGCATTTACTAAAAGTTCTGCAATTTCTCCATCTTTACTTGCACTAACTTCAATCTCCATTTTCATAGCTTCAAGTACAGCTACAACTTGCCCTGCTTTTACACTATCATTTTCTTTGACTAAAATTTTAAATACATTTGCATTCATACTTGCAACGATAGCATTATCGCCTGTTTGGGCTTTTTTAGCTTCTGCGTTGTTACTACTTACTTTTACAGCACTTTTAACATTAACATCTCTATCAAAACCTGCACTTACTTCTACATGGTATTTATTACCATTAACTGAAACAGTAAATTGATTTTCATTAACAAGACTTGGTTTTAATTTGCTATTTTTTCTAACATTAACCTTAGCTTCACCTTTTAAGAAAGCTATGCCTTTTTCTTTACAAGCTGCAACGATAAAAATATTTTCTTCACTTGTTTCTAAATTTTCTTTTTCCAATAAGTTTTTAATATAAGCTATGCTTTTACTCTCATCTGCATCGGCAATATCTGTTGCTAATTTTGTAGTTGGCTCTAATTTTAATTGCTCACTTGCAAGCTTAATTACTTCAGGATCTGGAGCAACGGGAGTTTTTCCAAAATATCCTAAAACCATTTTTCCATATCCATCTGCAATTTTTTTCCAAGGACCAAACATTACATTATTAAAAGCTTGCTGGAAATAAAACTGCGATACAGGAGTGACAGAAGTACCATAACCACCTTTTTCTACTACTTCTTGCATAGCTTTTATAACTTGAGGAAATTTATCTAAAATATTATTATCTCTCATCATTTGCGTATTAGCAGTTAATGCTCCACCTGGCATAGGTGAAAAAGGTATTAAAGGATTTACCGCCGTTGCTTCAGGTGGTAGAAAATAATCTTTTAAACAATCTTTTAATACTTCTTCGTATTTTAAAATTTTTTCTTCATCTAAACCAAGATCAAAATTGCTTCCTTTTAGAGCATGAAGCATTGTTAAAATATCAGGTTGAGAAGTACCACCACTAACAGGAGCTGCAGCTAAATCTATACCATCAACACCTGCTTCTAAAGCTGCTAAATAGCATGCTATACTCACCCCTGCGGTTTCATGCGTATGTAATCTTATATGCATATTTTCAGGCAGGTTTTTTCTAGCCATTTTAATAACTTCATAAATTTTATTTGGATTTGAAGTTCCGCTTGCATCTTTAAAACAAATACTATCAAAAGGAATTTGAGCTTGTAGAATTTCTTTTAAAATTCTTTCATAAAATGGCACATCATGCGCACCTTTACATTTTGGAGGTAAATCCATTAAAGTAATGGTAATTTCATGTTTTAAACCATGTTTAACTATACATTCTCCACTAAATTTTAAATTATTTACATCATTTAATGCATCAAAATTTCTTATTGTAGTTGTGCCGTGTTTTGCAAACATTTTTGCATGCAAATTGATAATTTCTTTACTACCTGTATCAAGTGCTACGGTATTAACCCCTCTTGCAAGAGTTTGTAAATTTGCATCTTTTCCAACGATGGCTCTAAATTTGTCCATCATTTCAAAAGCATTTTCATTCAAATAAAAAAATAGACTTTGGAATCTAGCTCCACCACCAAATTCAAAATGCTTAATATCTGCTTCTTTAGCTGCTTCTAGGGCAGGAAAAAAATCATTCATTAAAACTCTAGCACCATAAACAGATTGAAAACCATCCCTAAATGTGGTATCCATCACATCAATTAACTTTTTAGCCATAATTTTTCCTTATTTTTACATCTTTGCAATTATAACTCTACTTTCTTAAAAAATAAATTTATAAAATTTGATTTAACATAATGATAATAATCGCAATAGGTGCAACAAATCTAAGTAAAAAATACCATACTTCAAAAATACTTCTACTCATAAACTTAGAAAATAAATTGTAAATTTTTATTTTTTCCACAAAAAATCCTACGAAAATAGCACTTGCAATAGCTCCAAGTGGGAGCATAAAATTAGAAGTTAATTTATCTAAAATATCAAAAAAACTTAAACCAAAAAAACTAAAGCTAGCCCCATAATTAGCACTAAAAGATAAAATACAACTCATTCCCAAAAGAAAGACTACAAAGCCTATAAAAACCAAAGCTTTTTTTCTTGAAATTTTATATTCATTTACAAGATAAAAAGTAAAAGGTTCTATCATAGAAACTGCTGAAGTAATCCCTGCAAAAAATAAAGCTAAGAAAAAATAAAAAGCTAAAAAATGTCCAAAGATAGCACCTAAATTAGAAAATAAAGTTGTTAAAGATATAAATACAAGCCCAGCTCCTTCTGCAGGATTAGCATTAAATTTAAATATAAAAGTAAATACAATAAGTCCCATCATCAAACCTATACTGATATTTAAAAGCACAATTATGGCCGAACTTGTAATTAAATTTGTATCGTCTTTTAAAGAGGCTGCATAAGTGGTAATACAACCTATACCTAAACATAAAGTAAAAAAAGCAAGACCTAAAGCTGTTAAAACAGAGTTTAAACTAAGCTTGGTAAAATCAGGATAAAACAAATAAACAAAAGCTTCCTTAAAACCATCTTGAAAAAAACAATATACTAGCATTAAAACAAGCATAATAAACAAACTTGGCATAATCCAAACATTAAGTTTTTCTATACCGCTTTTAACCCCTCTTGAAACAACAAACAAGGTAAGAAAAAAAGCAATTAAAAAATACAAACTACTTTCTAAAATACTATTTTGTATTAAATTTCCAAATAAAGCTCCTGCTTCTTGAGTATTGCTAGGTAGATAATAAATCGAAGTTATCATGTATTTTAAAACCCAACCCATAATAACAAGATAAAAAGATAATACAAAAATTCCACCGAGCATAAAAAATCCAGCAAATTTCCATTTTTGAGCATACTTAGTTGCTAAGCTTTTATAAGCATTGACAGGATCACTTTGACTTAATCTTCCCATAGCAATTTCAGCCAAAAATACACAAAATCCTATACTAATAGTCAAAAGTAAATACAAAAGTACAAAAGCAAAACCACCATTTTGGCCTACTAAGGTTGGAAATTTCCAAGCATTTCCAAGCCCTATAGCTCCACCTGCTACTGCTAACACAAAACCTATTTTAGAAAATTTATCATTCATTTTAACACCTTAGAAAAAAAGCTGTCTGGCCATGATTAAAATAACCGCTAATGGAGAAATGTATCTTAAAAAGATATACCAAATTTCAAAATATATCCCACGCATAAATGGGTAAAATAAAGTTTGTAAAGCTTCTTTTTTAAGCACAAAACCCACAAAAAATGCTGTAATTAAAGCAGAAATTGGCATTAATAAATTTTGTATGAAAAAGTCTAAAATATCAAAAAAACTTTTTCCAAAGAAATTTAAACTTGATGCACTTACATGATAAAAAGAAAGTATAGATAAACTTCCAAGAAAATAAACAATCATACCCACAAAAACCAAAGCTTTTTTTCTTGAAATTTGATAACGATTTATAAGATAAAAAGTAAAAGGTTCTATCATAGAAATAGCCGAAGTAATCCCTGCAAAAAATAAAGCTATAAAAAAGGCTATGGCTAAAACATTTCCCAAAAATCCTAACTTTGCAAAAAGCGTTGTTAATGATATAAATATAAGTCCTGGACCTTGTTGAGTAGGATCGGCTCCGAATTCAAATATAAAAGTAAATACAATAAGTCCCATCATCAAACCAATGATAGTATTAATAATGATAATATTTAAAGCACTGCTTATAAAATTTGTTTTATCAGGCAAGCTTGCTGCATAAGTTAAAATCACACATACACCCAAAGACATACTAAAAAATGCAAGCCCTAGTGCGTCTAATATAGAATTAACACTTAATTTTGAAAAATCAGGTACAAATAAAAACTCACTTGCTTTAGAAAAACCATCCATACTAAAAGAATATCCAAGCATTAAAATAAGCAGTATAAATAAGCTTGGCATCATCCAAACATTGAGTTTTTCTATACCACTTTTAACACCTTTTGATACTACATAAAAAATTACCATAAACACAAAAGTAAAACATATAAATTGAGATAAAACATCATTAGAAAGTAAATTTCCAAAAATAGCGCCTGCTTCTTTTGTATCTTTAGGTAATTCAAAAAACCCAAAATAAGCATATTTTGCTATCCAACCTATAACAACACTATAAAAAGACACTAAAATAATAGCACCAAGCATAAAAAATCCCGCAAATGACCATGCCTTTTTATTTTTTGGCGCTAAAGTATAATAAGCATTTACAGGATCTTTTTCACTAAGTTTTCCTATGCTAAGTTCAGCCAAAAATATCACAAAAGCCACACCCAAGGTTAAAAGTAAATATACCACCACAAAAGCTGAACCGCCATTGTTACCCACTAAAGTTGGAAATTTCCAAGCATTTCCAAGTCCAACAGCTGAACCTGCTACCGCTAATACAAAGCCTATTTTAGAAAATTTTTCATTCATCTTTTAACCTTAAAAAAATAATTGTTTTACCATGATTAAAATCACCGCTAAAGGTGAGATATATCTTACAAAAAAATACCAACACTCAAAATATTTACCCCTCATATAAGGATAAAATAAAGTTTGTAAAGCTTCTTTTTTAAGCACAAAACCTACGAAAATTGCACCAAATAATCCGCCCAAAGGCATCATTAAATTTGAAGCAATAAAATCTAATATATCAAAAAAACTTTTTCCAAAAAATTCTAAAGAATCTTTACTCCACTCAATTCCTGATAAAATACACAAACTTCCCAAAAAATATACAATGAAAGCTATAAAAATCAAAGCTTTTTTTCTTGTAAAATTATAAGAATTGATTAAATAAAAAGTTAAAGGCTCTATCATGGAAACTGCTGAAGTAATCCCTGCAAAAAACAATGCAATAAAAAAAGCCACAGCTAAAATATTTCCCAAAGGTAAAAAGCCAATTGGGTCAATATTTGAAAATAAACTCATTAAAGATACAAAAATCAAACCTGGACCTTGCTGAGCTGGATTGCCATTAAATTCAAATATAAAAGTAAATACAATAAGCCCCATCATAATACCAATGATAATATTAATAATAATAATATTAATAGTACTTGTAATAAAATTTGTTTTATCTGATAAACTTGCAGAATAAGTTATAATCGAGCCCACTCCAATAGATAAAGAAAAACAAGCAAGTCCCAATGCACTCAAAAAAGCTCCTACCCCAAGCTTGGAAAAATCCGGAGAAAATAAAAACTCACTTGCCTTAGAAAAACCATCCATACTAAAAGAATATCCAAGCATTAAAATAAGTAGTATAAATAAACTTGGCATCATCCAAACATTGAGTTTTTCTATACCACTTTTAACACCTTTTGATACTACATAAAAAATAACTATAAATACAAAAGTAAAACATATAAATTGAGATAAAACATCATTAGAAAGTAAATTTCCAAAAATAGCGCCACTCTCTTCTATGCTTTTTGGTAAAGGAAAAAATCCAAAATAAGCATATTTGACAATCCATCCTATAATCACACTATAAAAAGATACAATCAAAATAGCACCTATTAAAGAAAAACCAACTATAGACCAAGCTCTTTTATATTTTGGAGCTAAAGTATAATAAGCATTCACTGGGTCTTTTTCGCTGAGTTTTCCTATGCTAAGTTCGGCTAAAAATATCACAAAACCTACGCCCAAAGTCAAAAGTAAATACAAAAGTACAAAAGCTGAGCCTCCATTTTGTCCTACTAAAGTTGGAAATTTCCAAGCATTTCCAAGTCCAACAGCTGAACCTGCCACTGCTAATACAAAACCTATTTTAGAAAATTTTTCATTCATAAAAATAACCTTAAATTTATAAAACTATAAAAAATTTTTAATGTAGCTAAAAAAAACTTTAATTTGTTTTAAAATAGATCTATTAATTTAAATTTCAATAATTTTAAAGCTATATTGATATATAATTACGCTTTTATAAATCACGAGTAGGGATACGCAAGCCGAAAGGATTTAAATTTTTATAAGGAAAAACTATGAAAAAAATCGTATTTTTAATGCTAGCTTTAAGCGGTTTTGCATTTGCAGCTGAAGGTTCTATGAATCAATGGTTAGCTTCTTTTTCTATCTTAGCAGCAGGTTTAGGACTTGGTGTTGCAGCTTTAGGTGGAGCTATCGGTATGGGTAATACTGCAGCAGCAACTATAGCAGGTACTGCTAGAAACCCTGGTCTTGGTGGTAAATTAATGACTACTATGTTTATTGCTTTAGCGATGATTGAAGCTCAAGTTATTTATGCGCTTGTTATTGCTCTTATCGCTCTTTATGCTAATCCATTCCAAGCATTAGTAGCAGCTTAAAATTTTCAAAGCCCTCTTGTGGGGCTTATGCGGTTATGGTGGAATTGGTAGACACGCCATCTTGAGGGGGTGGTACGCTCAGCGTGTGCGAGTTCAAATCTCGCTAACCGCACCATTTTAAGGAAATTTTAGAAAAATGGTTTTTTATCTCTTAATTAGTGCATTAGCTTTTTTAGTTCTTTTCTTTGCTATTAAAAAATACACTTTAAAATTAGACGAGCAATCTTTACTTGAACCTATAAAAAATGACATCTATCCTGAATTTTGTGATCTAATCAATGAAGAAATAAGAAATATCAAAAATAATCTTTTGCAAAATACTTTTACACTTCAAAATGAAAATTACAAAGATGAATTTTTAGAAAATTTAAGCGATATGAGTAGAAAACTTAATCATATTCAAACCATGAATTTAAGTAAAAAAAATAATGCATTATGGGAAGAAACTCTTTTTAATTTTTTAAAAGAACTAGAAAATCTCAATAAACAATTCTTAAATGATAGTGAAAAAATCAATGATTTAATAAGATTTTCTTTACAAGAAAAATTCTCTAATTTAACAAAAAACTAATATAAACAAATTATTTATTTTAAAAAACACTATATAATTTCAAATTATTTTATAAAGGGGTTTTATGTTTATCAACAAGAAAAAAATTAATGAACAAATTACTCAATTAGAGCAGTCCATTCAAGCTTTTCAAGATATACTTAATGCCATTGGTAAAACTATGGCTATGATAGAATTTCAAACAGATGGGACTATTATTAGTGCTAATGAAAATTTTCTAAAAACCATGAATTACTCTCTAGATGAAATTAAGGGAAAACACCATAGTATGTTTTGCTTGCCTGAGGTAGTAAAATCACAACGCTATGTTGACTTTTGGAGAGATTTAAAAAGCGGTAAATCAAGAAATGGTCTTTTTAGACGTATTGCAAAAGGCGGGAAAGATATTTATCTTGAAGCAAATTATCTTCCTATTTTAAACCAAAATAACGAAGTATATAAGGTTATTAAATTTGCAAACGATATCACTCAAAGACACTATGAAATGCTTGATCTAAAAAACACCATAGATGCCGCTAATCGTTCTATGGCCATTATCGAGTTTAATCCTTATGGAGAAATTTTAAGTGCTAATGAAAATTTTACTCAAACTATGGGCTATTCATTAAGCGAAATCAAAGGAAAGCATCATAGTATGTTCTGTGAAGAAAAATTTAGAAATTCAAAAGAATATACAATTTTTTGGGAAGAGCTAAGAAGCGGTAAATTTCAATCAGGAAAATTTATACGCTTTGGTAAAAACAATAAGCTAATCCATTTAGAAGCAAGTTATAATCCTATTAAAAATGATGATGGAGAAATTTACAAAGTTATTAAATTTGCAACAGATATTACCGAGCAAGTTGTAAGAGATGAAGAAAAATTAAAACTTATCAGCGAATTAGCTGAGCAAAATGATAATTTAACTCAAGAAGGTGATAGCGTTATAGAAAATACAGTTCAAAATATTCAAGGCATTGCTGATATGATGAATAATAGTAGTAATTTGGTTTCATCGCTAAATGAGCAATCAGAAGAAATTAAAAATATCATTCAAACCATTAGTGATATAGCTGATCAAACTAATCTTTTAGCACTAAATGCAGCTATTGAAGCAGCGCGTGCAGGTGAGCATGGTAGAGGCTTTGCCGTAGTTGCTGATGAAGTTAGAAATCTAGCCGAAAGAACCGGACATTCAGTAAATGAAATTACTACTACCATTAATTCTATAAGAAATGTAACAGCTGAAGTGGTACAAAGCATTAAAGATGGCTTAAGCGGCGTAAATCAAAGTGTGGACTTAGCTAAAGAAGCTAGAGAGTGTATGGAAAAAATTAGAAATAGCTCAGCTCAAGTAGCACAAGCTATGCAGAATAAATAAAAGTTTTTAGCTTAAAGGCTAAAAACTTTTCCTGCTATAAAGCTTTTTTCTACCTTACCTTGTAAGATATCATTTACATATAAACCTTCTCCATTAAAAGAAAGATTTTCATCAAATACAACTAAATCAGCATCAAAACCAAGTTCTATTTTACCTTTGTTTAACCCTAAAAATTGCGCTTGATTATAACTTGTAAAATCACATAATTCTTTCCAAGTTAAAATACCTTCTTTTACTAAATATGTAAAACATAAACTCATATACATAGCTATGGCATTAACTCCAAAATCTGCTTCATCAAAAGCTAAATCTTTTTTAGTGCTAGGAGTATGTAAAGAGCTTAAGAAAGTAATTTTTTTATCTTGAAGTAATTTTTTAAGACTTATTAATTCATTTTTTGCTCTCAGTGGAGGTAAAATTTTTGCTTGAGTATTGAAATTTTCACATGCACTTTCATCTTTGATTAAATGATGGATTGAAATTTCACTATATTGATCATGCAATAATTCAAATGATCTTGCAATTGCTAAAGAACTAAAACAAGCTTTGTTTTTATAAAATTCCATTAGTTCTTTCATTTTTGCTACTTCACTAGTTTCAGCTATATTACTAATTCCTATAAGACCTAATTCAAAGCTTATTTGTCCATCATTCATCACTCCATGATCATCAAAACTCTCATCAAAACACTTTAAAAACACCGGAGTTGATTTCATATTAGCATATTGCATACATTGTCTTAAATAATTTGCACCCAAAGTACTTGAAAGCTCTAAGCCTTTTGCACCCATATCAATCAAGGTAGCAATATTTTTTAATTTTTTTGTTTTATCTAATACATTAATAATAGGTAAAACATTAATATCTAAAGATTTTAATTTATCAAAATAAAGTGCATAGCCTTGAGTATTAGCTTCTAAACTATCTTTTAAAACAATAGTTCCCACCCCACCTTTTAAGCATGCTTTTTCTAGATCATATAATCTATCTATACTAAATTCATTATCAAGCAAACTAACATTTAAATCAATAAATGAAGGAAGTAAAGTCTTACCTTCTATATCAACAATATGCTCATCATCATTTAAATCATTAGCAATTTGAGTGATTTTTCCATCTTCTATTTTAAGATCAAGCTTTTGCTCACCATAAATTTTTGCATTTTTGATAATCATGATATTTCCTCCTTTGATGACATCAAATCTTTCAAAGATTCCCAAGCATTTTTACCCTCTAACATTAAGACTACTTCATTAACAATTGGGGTATAAATTTGAAATTGTTTTGATAAAGAATGTATAGCATAAGCAGTTTGCACTCCTTCGGCTACCTCACCAAGTTCCATCAAAATATCTTTTATATTTTTACCACTAGCTAGACTCAAACCTACTCTATAATTTCTTGATAGATTGCTTGAAGCTGTTAAAAATAAATCTCCAGCCCCACTAAGTCCTAAAAAAGTTTCTTCTTTAGCGTTAAAAAATTGTCCAAAGCGGTGCATTTCCACCAAGCCTCTTGAAACCAAAGAAGCTCTTGCATTATTACCTAAATTTAAACCATCGCAAACCCCGCTTGCAATTGCTAAAACATTCTTATATGCACCACAAATTTCAGCGCCTTTAACATCAGAACTTGTATAGGTTTTAATATAATTTGGAAAAAAACTTGCAAATTGATTACAAAGCTCTTGATTTTTACCACTAACAACCAAAGCACAAGGTTTTTTTTCTAAAACTTCACTTGCAAAAGAAGGACCACTTAAAAAACAAAGTCTATCACTACTTATAAACTCACTAAAAACCTCATCCATAAATTTTAAACTTTTATAATCAATACCTTTAGAAGCTACAAGAATTTTTTGATTTAAATCTTTAAAATTATTTGCAAGCCACTCATGTATTCCTTGAGCGTATAAAGCAAAAACTAAATATTCATATTCTAAAGCTTCTTTGGTGCTAACAAAATAAGAAAGATCTTTTTCATGAAAAGAAGTTATCACGCATTCATTTTTAACACTCAATGCATCATATAAAGCACTTCCCCATTTTCCTGCACCAACAACTGCTATTTTCATATTTAACCAAGTTTTGCTTTTAAAATTTCATTTACCTTAGCAGGATTAAATGCACCTTTACCTGCTTTCATTGCTTGACCAACAAAGAAACCAAAAAGTTTATCTTTACCACTTTTATATTCAGTTACTTTATCTTCATTATTTGCTAAAATTTCATCAATAATCTTTTCAATAGCACTATCATCACTTACTTGTTTTAAACCAAGTTTTTCAATAGCATCATCAATTTCAACTTCTGTGTTTTCAAACACATAAGCTAAAATATCCTTACCTGCTTTAGCGCTAATAACACCTTCTTCTATGCGTTTGATTAAAATAGCTAATTTTTCTTGTTTTATAGGTGAGTTTTCTATGGTCAATTCGCCTTTTAAAAGTCCCATTAACTCAGTCGTAAGCCAAGTAACACAAAGTTTTGGATTTAATTTTTGATTAATTAGATACTCAAAATATCTACAAAGCTCTAATGAAGAAACAATCACTTCACTATCACTTTCTTTAATACCTAATTCACTAACAAATCTAGCTTTTTTCTCATCAGGAAGTTCAGGTATATCTTGATTTAGCATTTCATCATTTAAAATCACAGGTAAAAGATCAGGATCAGGGAAATATCTATATTCAGCAGAATCTTCTTTACCTCTCATACTTCTAGTAACTAAATTAACCGTATCAAACAATCTTGTTTCTTGCACAACTTCTTGATCGTATTTTCCATCTTCCCAAGCTTCACTTTGGCGTTTTACTTCATACTCAATCGCCTTTTGGATAAAACGAAATGAATTTAAGTTTTTAATCTCCACTCTAGTATAAAGCTTATCATCACCCTTTGGACGAATACTAACATTAGCATCACATCTAAAACTACCTTCTTGCATATTTGCATCTGAAATATCTAAAAATCTTATAATAGAATGTAACTTTTTCAAATAAGCCACTGCCTCATCAGAACTTCTAAGTTCAGGCTCACTAACGATTTCAAGCAAAGGCGTACCTGCTCTATTTAAATCTACTTTTGAGAAATTACTCTCATGTATATTTTTTCCTGCATCTTCTTCTAAATGAGCTCTGGTGATACCTATGCGTTTATTTTCTCCATTTACATTAATAAATAACTCACCATTTTCTACTATAGGAATATCAAATTGTGAAATTTGATAAGCTTTTGGCAAATCAGGATAAAAATAATTTTTTCTATTAAAAATACTTTTTTTATTTATAGTTGCATTAACTGCTTTTCCAAATGCTATGGCTTTTTTTACCGCTTCTTGATTTAATACAGGTAAAGCACCTGGTAAAGCTAAACATGTTGGGCATACATTAGTATTTGATTTTTCTCCAAAAGAAGTCGCACATGAGCAAAAGATTTTTGTTTTTGTATTTAATTGCGCATGAACTTCAAGTCCTATAACAACTTCAAACATTAAAATTTTCCTTAGAATTTTTTGTTTATTCTAGCGTTTTTTATTTCAAAAAGAGTTTAAAAAAGAATAAAAGAAGTATATTAAAAAAGAAAAAAGCAAAAAATAATTTTTTGCTTTTTAAAAATTAATGATGCTCATCAACTACAGTTGCACCTGCTAAATAAACATAAGTTAAAATCATAAAAATAAAAGATTGTAAAAATGCCATAAAAGTTAAAAGCATATAAGCAGGCAGTGGTGCAACCCAAGGCACAAGAGCTAAAATAACTGCTAAGAATAAATCATCTCCTTTAATATTACCAAATAAACGGAAAGATAAAGAAATAACTCTTGAAAAATGAGAAACCACTTCTATAGGAAACATTAAAGGCGCTAGAATTTTCACAGGCCCCATGAAATGTGCAAAATACTTAAAAAATCCTTGAGTTCTAATGCCTTCAAAATGATAATACACAAATACTATAATAGCCAAAGAAGCACTAAAATTTAAACTAGCACTTGGAGCTTCAAAACCAGGGATAATTCCTATAATATTACTAAAAAATACCATAAAACCTATAGTTGCAACTAAAGGTAAATATTTTCTAGCAGCTTCATCACTACCCATAGTATCTCTACCCATACTTAAAATGCCTTCCATGTAAGCTTCGGCTAAATTCTGACTACCTCTTGGGACAATTTGCATAGATCTTGTAGCAAGTTTTGCTAAAATCAAAGAAATCACAACTACTATACCCAAATGAAAAAAGTATGCAAAAGTGTGACTAGAATCTATAAAAGAACTAAATAAAAATAAATCCTTCATTAAAAATCCTTAGCAGAATAAATATTTCAAAGCTAATATTATAGAAAAAAATTGCTTATATTTTAATGAAAATTCATTTTATTAGCACAAAAATATCCACCCAAAATCGCGCCTGTAAAGCCACCACCAGGAAATATAAAAGCATTAGCAAAATACAAATTTTCTATACTTTTACTTTTATAATGTAACCTATATTTAACTCCTTCTTGATCTTGAGAAAATCCATAAATTGCACCTTCATAAGCTTTAGTGTATCTTTGTATAGTTTTTGGGGTAGCTAATTCTTGATGGATTAAGTGTGAACTTAAATTCGGAAAAATCTCATCTAGTCTTTGCACTATAGCTTTTAACACTTCTTCTTTTTTAGTTTTATAATCTTGCTTATTTAAATCCCATTCACTATAATTTGAACTAAAAGCTACAACACCTATATACTTATCACTAGCTAAGCCACTATCAACCTTAGAATAATTCACAAAAGCCATAGGTCTTTTTTTGATATCTAGTTTTAAAATATTAGTATTTTCATATGAACTATTTAAAAAATCATCTTCAAATATAAAATTACAATAATCCATATTTTTATAAATTTTAGAAATATCTTTATCATAAATAAAATAAGCACTTACCAAAGAACAAGCGCGCTTTTTAGACTCTATTGCTTTGATTTCTTGGGTTAAATTTAAATCTTTAAGCAAGTCTTTATATACGATTAAAGGATCACAATTTGCGATGATATTTTGCGCATGGATGGTGTGTTTTTGATTATTTTGAATGTATTCTACTCCATAAGCTTTTTGATCTTTTGTGAGTATTTTAACAACTTCAGCCTTAGCTAAAACCTGCCCTTGATTTTCTTTGATAACCTCAGCCAAGACATCACTTAAAGCTTGCGAGCCACCTTTAATATACACCCCACCATCATAATAATGCTTTTGTGCAATAGCATGAAAACTAAAAATAAATTCTTTACTATCATGATGATAATAACTCATATTTGCATTTAAAATCTTTTTTAGCTTATCATTTTTAATATAAGCATTTAAAACATCATAAACTTTTTTATTAAACAATCTATTTTTAATAAATATCCAAGCAGTGTCAAAAGGAAACAACAATAACTCACTTAATTTTAAATCCCAAGGAAATCTTCGAATAGCATAAGCTTGCGTTTTTATAGCTTTAAAATATTTATCTATACCTTTACTTTCTTGTGGAAATTCTTTTTTCAAAACTTCTTTTACTTTTTCTATACCATGAGGTAAAGTTAGATTATAATTTTTACTTTTAATACTCCATGCATTTGGTAAAGGTAAAATTTGAATTTTATTCTTTATACCAAGCTTATCAAAAACCAAATGCTTCATATCAGTTTTTGCTTCACCTAGGTCCATCTCATGAAGTCCCGCATCAATCAAAGCGCCTTTTCTTTTAAAACAAGTAGCGCAACCACCGATTAAAGAATGCTGTTCTAAAACTAAAACTTTTTTACCATTTCTAGCTAAAAAAGCACCCGCACTTAAGCCTCCAAGACCTGAACCTATAATGATTACATCAAATTTTACATCCATTCTAAAACCTCACGTAATTCTTTGGCTACAAAACATTTTAAGCCAAGTTCTTCCATAGGTTTTACAGGCACTATGGCATTTTTAAATTTTTGCATTTTAGCTTCTTTTAAACGCACATCAAGTGAAAATACTTCTTTGATCTCACCATTTAAACTAAGTTCGCCCACAAAAACACTATCTTTACTTAAAGGGCGATTTTTAAAACTTGAAATAATCGCCGCAACCACCGCTAAATCTGCTGCAGTTTCGCTAATTTTCACTCCACCACTTACATTAATAAAAACATCATAATGACCCAAAGGAATTTCAAGCTTTCTCTCAAGTAAAGCTATAAGCATATCTAAGCGATTTTTTTCATAGCCTGTTGCACTGCGTTTTGGATAAGCACTCTCGCAAACTAAGGCTTGAATTTCTAGTACTAAAGCTCTACTTCCTTCCATCACTACACTTAAAGCACTACCACTTACTGCCTTACCACGCGTAAAAAATCTATTAGCTATGTCTTTAGCGCTAATTAAACCCTTAGAAGTCATTTCAAAAATACCAACTTCAGAAATATTTCCAAAACGATTTTTAAAACCTCTTAAAATTCTTATTTCTTTATTAGCATCACCTTCAAAATAAAGCACTACATCTACCATATGCTCTAAAATTCTAGGTCCAGCTATAGCTCCATCTTTAGTAATATGCCCTATGATAAAAGTGCTAATATTATTGGCCTTAGAATAGCGCATTAACTCAAAGGTAATTTCTCTAACTTGAGTGATACTACCTGCTGCTGAAGTAATTTTATTAGAATATAAAGTTTGTATAGAATCAATAATTAAAATTTCATAATCTTTTTTAGAAAGCTCGCTTAAAATATCTTCCAAGCAAAGCTCAGTAAGTAAAAATAAATTCTCGCAATTTGCATTTAAACGATCTGCACGCAGTTTGATTTGAGATTTGCTTTCCTCGCCACTTACATAAAGTACTTTTTTACCACTTTTAGCTAAATTGGAAGCAATTTTTAATAAAAGTGTGGATTTTCCAACCCCAGGTGAACCCCCAATTAACACCAAAGAACCTACAACAAGCCCACCACCTAAAACCAAATCAAGCTCATTATCATCAGTACTAATACGTGTGAAATTTTCTGCTATAACATCATTGATACATACTGCAGAACTTGGAGTGTTTGAGAGCGAATTTAACTCTTTTAAAACCTTAATTTGTTCTTGCTTTAACTCAACAAAACTATCCCAAGAACCACATTCAGGACATTTTCCTAGCCATTTACTTTGTTGGTTTCCACAAGCTTGGCATTCAAATAAAATATGTTTTTTAGCCATAAATTATGCAAAAATCTCTTCAACTAAAGTTTTAACATATTCACTAGGGTTAAACTCATGAATTTGTCCTAGCTGCTCCCCTACTCCTACATATAAAATAGGAAGCTCAAGTTCTCTTGCTATACTAAATAAAGCCCCGCCTTTAGCCGTTCCATCAAGTTTTGTAATAATCACTCCATCAAGTTTTACTAAATCATTAAAAGCTTTTGCTTGCAAAATTCCTGCTACGCCTTGAGTGCCATCAAGCACAAGGATTTTTCTATGAGGAGCTCCCTGCATAGCTTTATCGCTTATGCGAACGATTTTTTCAAGTTCATTAGCAAGATTTTTTTGATTTTGCAAGCGTCCTGCTGTATCTAAAATAACCCTATCATAGTTTTTTGCCAAAGCTTTAGAAATAGCATCATAAGCAACCGCTGAAGGATCGTGTCCTTGTGAAGTAGCTATGATATCTATATTTAATTTTTGTGCCCATAATTTTAATTGCTCTATGGCTCCTGCTCTAAAAGTATCACAAGCTCCAAGTATAATTTTTTCACCATTTTCTTTATGCAAATGCGCCATTTTAGCAATGCTTGTAGTCTTACCTACCCCATTTACACCTAAAATCAAATCCACAAAAGGCTTGACATTGGCAAGTTCTGGTTTATCATAAATAAAATAAGTCCCCATAACACGCTCTAAATCAGTCTTTTTAACCTCATCATTTGGAGGAAGATAATAAATAATCTCTTCGACTATTTCATACGCCACATCAGCCTCTAAAAGCATTTCTTCAAGCAAATCTTTGGTAATGATTTTATTTGAAGCTTTAACTAAATGAATACTTTCTAAGGTTTTTTTCAAACCATTTTTTAAAAATCCAAACATTACATTATCGCTTTTTGTATATCTATATCTAACATTTCTTCAGGGATTATCCCTAAATACTCTTTAAACTTTTCGCCTTTTGCATTAAACAACACCATTGTTGGAATAGAATTGACATTTAAAATTTTAGAAAAAACAAAATTATTATCCCCTATAGCCGCTGGAAATTTCATTTTTTCATCTTCTATAAAAGTTAATATTTCTTGCTCTTTATTCTCTTCTAAAAAAAGCGCTATTACTTCAAATTTATCTTGATATTTTTTATTTAGATTGTTTAAATGTGGAATTTGAGCCTTACAAGGTGCACACCAAGTTGTAAAAAAAACAAACAACTTAGCTTTAGCTGTATCATCAAAATTAAATACTTGCTCATGATATTTCACATACATTTTCCTACCATCTAAAAATTTCAAAGTAAAATCAGTGTTTTCACTTTGAGTCAAACTTGCATTGTTTGTATTTTCAGTGCTGGAATTTTCTTTATCACTCGAACATGAAGTGAAAAATATCGCGATAAAAATTACTAAAAAAAATTTAAATTTCAATTCTTATCCTTATGATTTTTTAAGCTTAAAAGTATAACATAAAAAGTTAAAAACTTTAAGGAAAGCCTTGATAAAAAACAATTTTAGAATAAAACAAAAATCCAAAATGCATTTAAAATTAAAATATCAATATAAAAGAGATTTTTTAGTTTTTCAAGAAATAAAGAAAATTCTAAATTTATACAAAAATTGCAAAAATATCCTCATATATATCCCTTTAAAATATGAAATCAATCTTTATAAATTCAGACATTTTCTAACAAAAAAATATCAAATTTTTGTTCCATTTATGCAAGATAAAAGTTTAAAGGTAGTAAAATTAAGGTTAGCTCTTGAAAAAAAGAGCTTTGGGGTATATGAACCAAAAGATTCTTTTTTACAAACTCATATTGATGTTGCAATTATCCCTGTAATAGGTGTAGACGCAAAATTAGGAAGAATCGGTCATGGTCAAGGTTTTTATGATAGGTTTTTTGAAAGTATTTCTTATAAAAAACCTTTGGTTATTTTTACACAAATGATAGATGCAAAATCTCATCAAATTTTTAGCCAAGATCATGATATAAAAGGAAATTTTTATATAAACCCTTATAAAAAATATTTTAGGAAAGTCAAAAACAATGATAGAAATACTAGTTGCATTAATAGCCGTTTTTATAGGCGGAGGGATTGGGTATATAGTCGCCAAAAAGATTAATGATGCAAATTTCAATATCTTTTTAGAGCAAGCAAAAGCAAAAGCAAAAGCTATTGAATATGAAGCCGAGCTAACACTTAAAGATGCTAAAAATTCAGTCGCTGAAGCTGAATTTGCAGCAAAGAAAAAATTTGATGAAAAAATTCAAAAACTACAAAAAGAGCATTCTATTAAGCTTGAAGAACTCAACAAAAAAGAACAAAACCTTCATTATCAAGAAAAGCTTCATGAAGAAAACAAAAACAAGTTAATAAAAGAGCAGCAAACCATAAAAGCTTTACATGAGGAAAATGAAAATTTAAAACAAAACTATGAAACAAAACTAAATGAAGTATTAAAAATCCTTGAACATTCAGCTGGTCTTACACAAGAAGAAGCAAAAAATATAGTTTTACAAAAAGTAGAAGAAAACTCAAGAGCTGAAATTGCTCATATTGTTAGAAAATACGAAGAAGAAGCTAGAAACGAAGCCAAAAGAAAGGCTAATTTTATCTTGGCACAAGCTACTTCAAGATTTGCGGGAGAATTTGCTGCTGAAAGATTAATTAATGTAGTAAATATCAAAAACGATGAATTAAAAGGACGCATTATAGGCAAAGAAGGAAGAAATGTTAAAACCTTAGAAATGGTTTTGGGTGTTGATATTATCATCGATGACACACCTGGAGCGATCATAGTAAGTTGTTTTAATCTTTATAGACGCGCCATTGCTACAAAGGTAATTGAACTTTTAGTTGAAGATGGCAGAATACAACCTGCAAAAATAGAAGAAATTCATGAAAAAGTTTGTAAAGAATTTGAAGATAATATCCTAGAAGAAGGTCAAACTATAGTAATGGATTTAGGACTTAATAATATCCATCCTGAAATTGTTAAATTAATAGGAAAATTAAGATATAGAGCAAGTTATGGTCAAAATGCTCTAGCGCATTCTTTAGAAGTGGCACATTTAGCTGGAATCATAGCAGCTGAGTGTGGTGGGGATGAAAAATTAGCAAGAAGAGCTGGGATTTTACACGATATAGGCAAGGCTTTAACACATGAATTTGAAGGCTCTCATGTGGATTTAGGAGCTGAGCTTTGCAAAAGATACAAAGAACATCCTGTTGTAATTAATGCAATTTATGCTCATCATGGGCATGAAGAAGCTATTAGCATAGAATCAGCTGCAGTTTGTACAGCAGATACACTAAGCGCTGCACGTCCTGGCGCAAGACGTGAGGTTTTAGAAGCCTTCTTAAAAAGAGTGAGTGAGCTTGAAGATATAGCAAAGAGTAAAGAAGGGGTTAAAAAAGCTTATGCTATTAATGCTGGCAGGGAAATTAGAGTTATTGTTAATGCAAAATTAGTCAATGATGATGAATCTGTGCTTTTAGCTAAAGAAATAGCTGAAGAAATTCAAGAAAAAGTACAATACCCTGGTGAAATAAAAGTCAACGTTATCAGAGAGCTTAGAGCTATTGATTTTGCAAGATAAGGTTTTTCATGCAAGAAATGATAGATAATCTAAGCACTTATGGCTATTTGATTTTATTTTTTTATTCTTTTGGTGGAGGTATGGTTGCTATACTTGCTGCAGGAGTGCTTTGTGCAAGTTCTACTAAACTTGATTTGCATTTGTGTATATTTTTAGCCTTTTTAGCTAATACCATAGGCTCAACCTTATTATTTATCTTGGGAAAATACTACAAAAAAGACATAATGCCTTATTTTAAAAATCATAGAAGAAAAATTGCTCTTGCTATGATGAAAATCAAAAAATACGGCGACTTGCTTTTAGTGGTGCAAAAATTTATCTATGGAGTAAAAACTATCATTCCTATAGCAGCAGGTCTTTGTAAATTTAGCTTTGTAAGATTTTTTATCATCAATACCTTAGCTAGTCTGATTTGGGCTGTTGTTTTAGGCTATGCTGGTTTTATTTTTGGAAATACTCTAAAAGAGGCTTTTGAAGTATTTACCAACTATCCTTATATAGCTCCTGCTTTTATAATCACTTTAATTTTTGTTATATGGTTATATTTATCACGCTTTTCTAAGAAAAAATGAGTTTAAAATTCTCTATAAAAGAAACTTATAGAGAATTTTTTATTTTATTATTATGTTTTTTAGCAATTTTTAGTTTAAATTTCATCTATGAGTATAAAAAATATCAAAATTTTAAACTTACTAAGCATTTACTACTTAAAGACAACATCGTTTTATCTTCTTATGAAAAAACTAATAAAAAAGGTAAAAAATATCAAGTTTTAAAACTTAAAAATTCTGATTTTATTTTTTATACTACTAGTTATAAAGATCTAAATTTAAGTAAAAACGATATAATAAATCTTAGAATAATTACTAAAAATATTAACTTTAAAGATTATCTTAGTAAAAGTTTTTATGTGCCAAGTTATGATTTTAACAAAACCAAAACACAAAAAGAAAATACCTTAATAAGGTATTTTTTAAATCAACATCAAAATGAAAAAATCAAAGAATTTTACGGGGCTTTATTTTTTGCAAAAAATGTATCAAGTGAACTTAGAAATGATGTAAATTTTTATAATATCGCGCATTTAATCGCTATTAGCGGGTATCATTTGGGCTTGTTATTTAGCTTTTGCTTTTTGATTTTTGCTCCTTTATACGCTTTTTTTCATAAACGATATTTTCCTTATAGAAGTTTAAAACTTGATATTAGTATTTTTGCTTTCTTGCTTTTAATTTTGTATATATTTTTAATAGATTTTAGTCCTTCTTACACAAGAGCTTTACTAATGAGCATTTTTGCTTTTTATTTATTTAGTAAAAATATTAAAATACTCAGTTTTAAATTTTTATTTTTAAGTATAGCATTTTGTATTAGCATTTTTCCAAAACTTCTTTTTAGCGTTGGGTTTTTATTTTCTATTTTGGGAGTTTTTTATATTTATTTGTATCTTCACCATTTTAAAGATCAATTTTCAAATTTTACTCATATTTTTTTGCTAAATATCTGGACTTTTTTAGCAATGATTATCCCTGTATTATACTTTTTTCCTCTACTTAGTTTTCAGCAATTTTTAGCCATACCTTTAAGCTTAACCTTTGTGATATTTTATCCTTTGGTTTTAATCTTGCATATTTTTTCTTATGGAAATTTATTAGATTTATATTTAATGCATTTTTTTGAGTTTAAAATGCATGCGATTAACCTATCAATACCTTTTGTGTTTTATTTTATTTATTTAATTTTATCTTTAATCGCTATATTTAATAAATACTTAGCTCTTTTTGTAGTTTCTCTTGGGTTTATTCCCTTTATTTTCTTGATTTAAAAGCAAATAAGCCTTTAATCCCAAAAGATAAATAATCCAAGAAATATAAATCCACAAAAAGAAAAATAATATTACAGAAAAAGAACCATATACATTTAAATAAGTTTTATTATATACAGCATAATATACAAAAATCATCTTAGAAATATACCAAATCACAGAAGCACCAAAAGAACTAATAAGTAAAGTTTTTAAATCGCCTTTTTTGCTTACTGAACTTGAATAAGATACAAAAAACAAAGCCCATATAATCACATAAGGTAAAATCTCAAAAAAATTTAAAGCAATATTAAAATCATCTAAGGTTTTTTGTATAAAACCTGAAATATAAAAACTCACTCCAAGCCCAAGTGGAGTTAAGGTTGCTAAAGTCCAATAAGAACTTATACTGTGCCAAAGACTTTTAGAATCTTCTTCTAAGAGCTTATTGATCACATAATCATAACCTGAAAAAAAAGCCAAAGAAGTCAAAGCCATAGCTAAAAGCCCTATAAGTCCTAAATTTACGCTGTTTTTTAAAAATGTATTGATGTATTGTATGATTAATTCTTGTTGAGTTGGGATTAAAAAAGTAAAAATTAAATTTTTAATTCTTTCTTGATACATTTCAAAACTTGGAATTTGGGTAAAAACCCAAAAACACAAAAACAAAAGTGGTATTAAAGATAAGATAGTATAAAAGCTCAAAGCCGCAGCATAATTTAAAATTTCTTTATCTCTTAAAGCTAAAAGAATTTTAAATAAGTTTTTAAAGCTCATCAAAGTCCCATTTTGAAAGGATTGAGTATATTATTTGGATCAAATGCTTTTTTGATATTTCTCATTAAGTCCATTTCAGCTTCACTAAAAGCAAGCTTCATAAAAGGAGCTTTTGAAATGCCTATGCCATGCTCTCCACTTAAAGTCCCACCTAAAGAGACTGTAAGCTTAAACACCTCTTCCACAGCTTCATAACCTTTTTTAACTAATTCAGGATTATTTTTATCACTTACCATTACATTAGTATGCACATTGCCATCACCAGTATGACCAAAACAAGGAATTTTAAAACCATATTTTTTAGAAATTTCAGCTATGCCTTTTAAAAGCTCAGGTAGTTTTGAACGTGGCACTGTAATATCTTCATTAAGCTTTAAATTTCCATACATTGCTATGCTTTGAGAGCAATTTCTTCTAGCAAACCAAATATTAGCTACTTCTTGTTCATCTTTTGCTATTTTAAACTCTCTTACACCAGATTCATAAAAACTTTCTTGCAAGATTTTTAAATCTGCTTCAATAGCTTCTTCTACATTACCATCTACATCAGCGATTAAAATCGCACCCGCATCCATAGGTAAGCCTTTTTGGAATTTTTGCTCTAATGCTTGTATGCTTAATTGATCTAAAAATTCCATAGATACAGGAGTTACACCTTTAGCTAAAGTTTTATAAACTGCATTCATTGCTTCATCAATGCTGTTAAAAATCCCCATTGCTGTTTTTTTAAACTTTGGCAAAGCTACTAGTTTTAAAGTAATCTCACTAAGCACAGCCAAAGATCCTTCACTTGCTATTAAAATTCCAGCTAGATTATAACCTGCTACATCTTTTATGGTTTTTTTACCTGCTCTAATGATTTCTCCATTAGGCAAAACCGCTCTTAAAGCCATTACATAATCTTTAGTTATACCATACTTAGCAGCCCTCATACCCCCTGCATTTTCGCTTACATTTCCTCCTAAAGAAGAATACTCCATGCTAGCAGGATCAGGCGGATAAAATAAACCATATTCTTTTACTTTTTCTTGTAAAGCCATATTTATCACACCAGGTTGTACCACTGCAACTAAATTTTCAAGATCAATTTCTAAAATTTTATTCATATGCTTTTCAAAGCTTAACACCACTCCACCATTAACAGCCAAGCTTCCACCGGTAAATCCACTACCTGAACCCCTAGGAATGACGATGATTTTATTTTCATTGCAATATTTTAAAATTTGACTAATATCATTTTCATCTCTTGGAAAAAGTACTCCATCGGGTAAATAATGCTTTTTAGTAGCATCATAACTATACGCTCTTTTATGAATAGGATCAAAATGTGCATTTTCAACCCCTAAAAGATCTTGAAAGAATTTTTGATGAATTTCTTGCATTATTTTTCTCTAGTTAAGCTAATTAATTTTTCATAATATACATAATAATTTCCAATTGCTTCATCATTTAAGCTAAAAATATCACTTTTATAACCTGTAATTCTTGAATAAAATGGAATTTGCAAACTTTGAGCTTGCGGTATAGCGAATTCTTCAATCTTACCAAAGTCTTGACAATCAACTATCTCAGCTTTATTTTCTAAAGCTACTACTAAAAGCCCCACAGCATTTTTTGAACAAAAAGATCTAAAATCTGATCTTCTTGGAGTTTGGCGGTATTCTTGTATCATATGAGCACCAAATAAATCAGGGTGTAAAAAATAAATTCCATTTAATTTTTGCGCTATAAAATCATACACACTTTTATCAGGAGCTATAATCAAAGCTCTATCGTATAAATAATTTAAAACTATTTTATCGCCTACTTGTGGCAATACATTTGGTAAAGGCATAGCATCTTGAGCTAGCATATCAAAAACTTTAAATTGTAATTTAACTAAGCCATTTTCACGCCCTATCACACTAGCTCTTGCAATGATAGATTTTTGCGTATCAATTTCATGTACAACTATACCACTTGAGTACAATAAAATTCTAGGATCATCTTTTATATAACCATAGACATCATCTACTTTTTCAAGTTTTGTTTGTATCAAATCAAAATTTTTAGCTTGTAAAAATGCTAAAAAACAGCAAAGCGTTAAGATAATTCTTGACAATTTATACTCCTTAAAAAGTGTAAAAAATAAATTATATTGTTTTTTCCTTACAAAATTGTAAGAAAAATTAAGTAAAATACAAATTTATGTTTAAATTTTAGAAGGCTTTAAATTATCATGAAAAAAATTTTCATATCTTTACTTATATCGATAAAACTTTTTGCTATTTCAAGCGTTGAAGAGCTTTCTTGGGAAAATGGCAAAACTTTACTTGATTTTTTACAAGATCATTCTATACCACTTAATTTATATTATAATCTTGATACCGAAGATAAAGAACTAAGTGCAGAAATCACAAGTGGTGTTAAATACCAAATGCTTAAAGATGAGCAAGGTGAGCTTGAGCAAGTTTTAATCCCAATTAGTGATGATTTACAAATTCATATTTACAAAAATAATGAAAACAAATTCGTATTAAGTTTTACCCCTATTTCTTACACTAAAGAAAAAAGAACCATTCGCGTAGCTATTAACAACTCAGCTTATCAAGATGTTTATGATGAAAGTGGTAGTGTAACCTTAGCAAGAGCCATGGTAAGAGCTTTTAAAAATAGTGTTAATTTTAAAAATGTTAGAAAAGGCGATAGTGTAGTATTGATTTATGAACAAAAAAGAAGACTAGGAAGACTTTTTGGCGATATTAATATCCAAGCAGCTTTAGCTAATATTAGAGGTAAAGAATATTCTGTATTTTTATATAAAGATTCTTATTATAACGCTCAAGGAAAAGAGCTTGAAAATTTCTTTTTAACTAAGCCTGTTAAATACACAAGGATTTCAGATCGTTTTACCAGAGCAAGATATCATCCTATCTTAAAACGCTATAGAGCGCATTTAGGCATTGACTATGCTGCTCCAACGGGTACTCCGGTTAAGAGCGCAGGAGATGGGACGATTAGCTTTGTTGGAACAAAAGGTGGTTATGGTAAGGTTGTACAAGTAAAGCATGTATCAGGTTATATGACTTTATATGCTCATCTTAGTCGTTTTGCAAAAATCAAACGTGGCCAAAAAGTTAAGCAAGGACAAGTAATTGCCTATGTAGGCTCTACTGGTATGAGTACTGGGCCACATTTACATTTTGGACTTTATCTAAATAACAAAGCAATTAATCCTGAAACCATAGTAAAAATTCCAAAATCAAGCCTAAGCGGTAAAAACAAAGAAGAATTTTTAAAAATGGCAAAAGAGTATGAAAACCGCTTGCAAAGCATTGATGAAAACTATAAAAATCCACCAAAAGAACAAAATATAGAAAATTCTATGGAGCTTTGAGATGATGAATGATTTTTTAGAAGCACAAGAACTTTTAAAAAATATTTCCAAAGATCAAAGCACCTATGAAACCAATGAAGCCCTAAAGACTATCAAAAGATATAATGAAGAGCTTTATTTGCAAACTCTTAAATCTTTTGATACTTATACACTTGCAAATGTAGCTACTATAACACCTGAACATATCTTAGAAGATATTTTAGAACACTTAAGCATTATAAAGATTGCAAAAGCGGTAGAAGAGCTTGAAAGTGATGATGCAACAGATTTGATTAAGCGTTTTGAAGAGCTAAATCCACAAAAAACTTTAGCCGTTTTAAACCGCTTAAGTTCCGAAGATAAAGAAGAAATTTTACGCCTTAAAAATTATGATGAAAATACCGCTGGTGCTTATATGCAAACAGAAATTTTCACAGCTTCTATTGATGAGAGTATAGAAAAGGCTATTAAAAGATATAGAATTTTAAAACACTCAGGACAAGTGGATCAAATTTTTCAAGTTTATATTATAAATAATCAAGGAAAGCTTTGCAATGCTATCAACTTAAGTGATCTTTTGATTTGGGATTTTAAACTAAGTTTTGCAGATATTATTAAAAATAATAGCGAAAAATATAAATGTTATAGCATTAAAGATCATGAAGATATACAAAAGGCTATTGATATAGTAGAAGATTATGATTTGAGTGTTTTAGCGGTTGTAAATGATGATGGAGTGCTTTTAGGTAGAATTACCTATGATGATATTCATGATTTAATCCAAGAAAATGCAACAGAGCAAATTTATAACTTAGCCGGAGTTGATGAAGATGCTGAAGAAGAAAGTGCTTTTAAAGCAGCTAAAGCAAGAGCTTTTTGGCTTATGATCAATCTTACTACTTCATTAATCTCAGCTAATATCATTAGCCTTTTTTCAGGTGAAATAGAACAACTTGTAGCTCTAGCAGTACTTATGCCTATCGTAGCCTCTATGGGAGGCAATACAGGTTCACAAGCTTTAGCAGTAACAGTTAGAAAACTTTCACTCAATGAAGTAGAATTTAAAGACGCTAAAAAAGTTATATTAAGGGAGAGTGGAATTTCTTTGCTTAATGGGCTTATATTTGCTAGTATTATGAGTATTATAGCTTTTATATGGTTTAAAACAGCTCTTTTAGGACTTGTTATAGCCTTATCAATGCTAATTAATCTAGCCTTAGCCGGTTTTGTAGGTTCTTTTGTACCTTTAACTTTAAAAAAGTTTAAAATTGATCCTGCTGTAGGTTCTAGCGTAGTTATTACTGCAATTACCGATAGTTTGGGATTTTTTAGTTTTTTACTTTTAGCAAAAATGATTTTATTATAAAAAAGGAAAATTATGGCAAGCATTATATATAAAGATCAAGAAATAGAACTTATAGGAGATGAGCTAGAAGTTGGCGATACTGCTCCAAGAATAACTCTAAGAACCAAAAACCTCGCCCCAGTAGAAATAGCACCACCAGGAAAAACTCAAATTTTATTAAGCTTTCCTAGTTTAGACACTCAAGTATGCTCCAAACAAGCAAAAGAAACTAACAAAAGATTAGCTTCTATGAAAAATATTGAAGTTATTATTATTAGTATGGATTTACCTTTTGCTATGGATCGTTTTTGTGCTACTGAAGGGGTTGATGATATTATTGTAGCAAGTGATTTTGCTTTTAAAGATTTTGGTACTAATTATGGAGTTTTAATAGGCGATAGTATATTTGCAGGATTATTAGCAAGAGCAGCCTTTGTGGTCAAAGATGGAAAAATAGTGTATAAGCAACTCGTAGAAGAACTAATGGGAAAAATCGATTTTAAGGATTTAGAACTTTTTATGCATAAAAACTATGGTTACCCTTTGAATTAACCTTCAAAGTTTGTAACCACAAAATCTTCTTTTGGAGCTTCAATAAAACATGATTTTTCTTTTAAAAAAAGCAAATCCACATGCCCTACAGGGCCATTTCTATTTTTACCTATAATAAGCTCAGCCTTTTCTTGCACAGGATTTGGCATAAATTTTCTCTCATAAGTTTTACCTTCATTTTTAGCTTTATTTTCTCTTTCTTTTTCTTCTTGCTCTCTATAAACCTCATCTCTATATACAAATAAAATCGTATCCGCATCTTGTTCTATAGCACCACTTTCTCTTAAATCACTAAGCATAGGACGCTTATTTGCTCTACTTTCTAATGAGCGATTTAATTGCGAAAGTGCCACTACTGGCATATTTAATTCTCTTGCTAAAAGTTTTAAACCTCTTGAAATTTCACTCACTTGTAAATGCCTATCATTAAAAGCTGAATTACTCATCATAAGACCGATATAATCTACCACGCAAAGCTCAATACTCTCATCTTGAGCTTTGATTTTGCGTAAAATCGAACGAATATCAGCTATACTAGCATAGCCACTATCGTAAATATAAAGATTTTTTTGTGCATATTCATTACAAGCATCACCTACCCTACTCCACTCATCATCGTTTAAATCTGCGATTAGAATTTTTTGCAAAGGAATGGAAGTTTTTGCGCTGATTAATCTTTGCATGATTTGCGTGGCAGGCATTTCTAGTGAAAACATTACAACACCTTTATTTTGCCTTAGTGTTTTTTCTATAAAATTAAGACAAATTGTAGTTTTTCCCATACCAGGGCGTGCAGCAATGATTACAAGATCGCCAGGTTTAAAGCCTTTTGTCATTTTATTAAGCTCGCTAAAACCTGTATCAAGTCCCAAAATATCTTTGTTTTCTGCTTCTTTTTGCTTTTTAAACTCATCCATAAGTTCAGACATCACCATAGTCATATCCTTAATACTATTACTATTTACACGGTTAGTAAGATTAAAAATCTCTTTGCCTATTTCATCTGAAATTTGAGAAATGCTTTTATCTTCATTTACCCTTGTAGGTATAGTATAAGCAAAATTTAAAAGTTGGCGTCTAATGGACTTTTCTCTTAGCTCATAAGCGTATTTGCTCACATCTGCTATGGAAGTAGTGGCTAAAACTTCAGCTAAAATTTGCTCGTCTACTTTTTTGTGTTTTCTTATAAAACTTGCACTTATAGGCTCGCCTGCATTCACACAAGCTAAAATAGCTTTATAAATATCTTGATGAGCTTTGAGTGAAAAATCATTAATCTCAATATCTGAAGAAATACTAAAAAAAGAATCTTCGCTATATATACAAGAACTTAAAATCGCCCTTTCAAGATCTAAATCAAAATGCTCATTATTTTGACTCATATTCACTCCTAATTATAAATTTGCAAATAAATCAGTTGATAAATACCTCTCGGCTGTATCATTTAGCATAGTCAAGACTTTTTTATCAGGATTTTCTAAAGCAATTTTTATAGCCATATACACATTTGCCCCACTTGAAATTCCTGCCATTATGCCGTTTTTACCAAGCTCTAAGGCTGTATTTATAGCATCTTCATTACTTACACAAACTATCTCATCTATGATTTTTTGATTTAAAATTTTAGGGATAAAATTTGCACCTATACCTTGAATTTTATGACTTGCAGCAATATTTTGGCTCAAAAGTGGTGAAGATGCGGGTTCTAAGGCTATGATTTTGACATTAGGATTATGTTCTTTTAAAATTTCTCCTACCCCACTTATAGTCCCACCTGTACCAAAACCTGCTAAAAAAATATCAAGATCGGGTAAGGCTTTTAAAATTTCTAAAGCAGTATTTTTTCTATGTGTGTTTTTATTGTTGATATTTTCAAATTGACTTACCATAAACGAATTTGGAATTTCACTCAAAAGCTCATTAGCTCTATCAAGCGCTCCTTGCATACCTTTACTTGCTTGAGTAAGCTCTATCTTTGCGCCAAAAAAACTCATCATTTTTCTACGCTCAATACTCATAGACTCAGGCATAGCTATGATAAGTTTAAGCTTTAAGCTTGCGCAAATCATTGCTAAAGCTATACCGGTATTTCCACTTGTGGCTTCTATAATAGTTGTTTCTTGATTGATCTTACCTTCATTTAAAGCTTGTTTTATCATCTCCACAGCCGCTCTATCTTTTATAGAATGACTTGGATTAAAATACTCACATTTAGCATAAAGATTTGGAGCAAATTCTTTTAAAGAAATAATCGGGGTATTACCTATACAATCTAAAATATTATTATAAACTGACATTGTTTTCCTTCTAATTTTTTAAAAACAATATCAAAAGAAAATTAATACTTAACTACGAAGAAAAACGCAAAAGTTAGAAACTTTTGCGCAAAGAATTATTTTTTAGCTTTTTTAGCAGTTTTAGCAGCAGCAACTGCGTCTTTAAGGTTTTTACCTACTTTAAATTTAGCAACTTTAGTAGCAGGTACTTTGATAGTAGCACCAGTGCTTGGTACTCTAGCTTCTCTAGCAGCTCTTTCAGCTACAGAAAATGTACCAAAACCGATAAAGCTAATGCTATCACCTTTAGCTAATACATCAGTAATAGTAGCAATTACTGCATCAGTAGCTGCAGTTGCATCTTTTTTAGTTAGCCCAGCAGTTTGAGCAACTTGAGAAATAAAATCTGCTTTAGTCATAAAAAGCTCCTTGATTAAAAATGATTGTTAAGTTTAACACATTTATCAAGCTTTTGCAAGAGGTTTAAACCAAAACCACAAAGAAAAATATACTAAAAAAATGTTTTTGCTAAATTTATTACCACTTCAGGCTTTAAGTCTTTCATGCATTTGTGGTGTTTTAAAGGACAGATCTTTTGCATACAAGGCATACAAGCTAAATTTAAATGTGCTATGTTAGCATTTTCTTGCCAAGGCGAGGTTTGACTAAATTTAGTCGAGCCAAAAACAGCCACCGTTTTCACCCCATAAACTGCGCCTATATGCATAGGACCACTATCATTTGTGATGAGCAAGTCAAGCATAGAAATATTTTTGCATAAAGTATAAATGCTAGTTTTACCACAAAGATTTTTTACTTTTATGCCTTCTTTTAAAAGAAAATGTTCAATTTCATTACAAATTTCTCTCTCACTTTCCACTCCAAAGATTAAAATTTGATGCGTGGAGCTAAATTCTTTTGCTACCCTTGCAAAATAGCTCGCTTCCCATCTTTTAGCACTTCCAAAATGCGCACCCGGGTTTATACCTAAAATTTTTTGAGTTGATTTTGCTTTTATAGGGAGTTTTAAAGAATTTGAAGTGGCTTTAAAATTTAAGGCTTTTTCTATGAAATTTAAGTATTTTAAGACTTGGTGTTCTTCTTTTAGAATATTTTTATCAAAATAAAATCTTTTTTTTGCTTTGATTAGATTTAAAATGATCTTGCTTGAAAATGCCGAGCGAAACGAAAAAGCTAGATCAAATTTACCAAGGTTTTTTCTAGCTTGTAAAATTTGCCTATATCTTTGCTTTTTATTTTCTACTAAAATTTGAGTATTTTCAAAGCGTTTAAAAAGCTCTGTGCTCACAAAAGAACCATAAAAAGTAAATTTAGCTTGGGGATATTTTTCTTTTATAGCATAAATAGCCGCACTAGCCATCACTGCATCGCCAAGCCAAGTAGGAAGGTTGATAAAAATATTCATGATTTTCCTTAAAAATAAAAGCTATAATTATATCAAAAAATAAAGAGCTAAAATGAATCAAATTTCCATCATATTACCAACTTATAATGTAGAAAAATATATAGCTAGAGCATTAGAAAGTTGTATTAACCAAACTTTTAAAGATATAGAAATCATTGTAGTAGATGATTGCGGTAATGATAAAAGTATAGATATAGCTAAAGAATATGCAAGTAAAGATAATAGGATAAAAATCATACATAATGAAGAAAATTTAGGAACCTTTGCTAGTAGAAATATAGGTGTATTAAATTCAAGCTCACCCTATATAATGTTTTTAGATCCTGATGATTATTTAGAACTTAATGCTTGTGAAGTTGGGCTTGAAAAAATTAAAAATGTAGATATGGTAGCGTTTGATGCATATGTGCATAGAGTGAAATTTAAAAAATTTTATAGATTTAAACAAGATGAGCTTTTTAATAAAGATGATTTTTTAAATTTCTTACTCAATCAAAAGCATTTTTGCTGGAGTGTTTGGGCAAAAGTATATAGGAAAAATTTGATTTTAAAAAGTTTTGAATATCTTGATTTTAAAGAAAAACTTTGTTATGGAGAAGATGTGCTTTTTAACTATATAAATTTTATGATTGGTGAAAGTTTTTTTATATCGCAAGAATGTATATACCACTATGAATTTAATGAAAATGGTAGATATGAAAACAAAAATAAAGAAATTTTATGGCAAAATTACGAGCATAAAAAGCAAAGTTTAAAATGCATTAAAAAATTAACTAATATTTTTCCATATAAGCATTTCAATGAAAAAATATTAGAAGTTTTAGAGAAAGAAATTTTAGGGTTAGAGAGTAGAGTTTGGAAAAAATAAAAGTTTTTATCATCAATCTAGAACGCTCAGAAGATAGAAAAAATTTTATGCAAGAACAAATTCAAAAACTTTTCACATGCAATCCGAATTTAAAAAATCAACTAGAATTTGAATTTTTTAAAGCCATCGATGGTTCTAAAAATGAATATTTGCAATTTAGAAGTCACTTCCCATGGTGGTGTCAATTTGTACTTGGACGCGAACTTAGCGATAGTGAAAAATCATGCTTTGCATCCCATTATAGTTTATGAAAAAAAATGTCAAAAACTTAATAGTCCTATCATCATTTTAGAAGATGATATCGTCTTTAGTGATAAGCTTTTAAACAACTCAAATATCATTGAAAAATTACTAAATAGCAACTATGAATACATAAGATTTTATTACCTTTTTGATAAAAGAATACACCATTTAAATAACAATTTTTACATAAGTTACGAGAATACTGGTGGCACGCAAGGATATTTTATACGCCCAAATGCTGCAAAAAAGTTTGTTAAAAAGGCAAAATATTGGTTTAAGCCCGTAGATGATTATATGGATATGATTATTATAATAAAATGCAAAACATCATCTATAAACCATTCTTACTTGACTTAAATCATGTAGAAACTACCATAACACAAAGAAAAAAGAAACTTAATATACCTTCCAAAATTATAAGAGAGGTTATAAGATTTTACTTTTTGATTTTAAAATTTATATACAATATGATAATACCTACAAAAATTGTCAAATAGCAATAAAAAATCTAAAGTATTTTCTTATATTTTTTGCTTTTAATCTAAAATTAAAAAATAATCTTGCAATTCTAAATTCTTTCTTTCTCATCATTTTCCTATAGCTAGCTATTTGGTGATTTTTATAGCTAAGAATCTCGGCTATAAATCTTAAAATATTTTCAATTTCTTCTTTATTAATATTATATAACTGATAATTTTCATTGTAATTTTGTTTATCTTTTGGCAAGAATAATATTTTTTTATGCGGAAAAAAAGTTTTCTTAACATACTCATTTGATTGTTTAAAGTAAGATTGATACAAAAACATAATTTCTTTTGGTGGAAAAAATTTTAATACATCAGTAGTAGATTTTGAAAAATACTTATCCACGAATAATAATATATCCTCATATCTCATTTGATAATCATCCGCCCAAGCATTAGATTGATTAATAGCCTTAACCAATTCTATACCCAAAATATTTAGCGAACCGTTGCTATTTTTAGGAATTTTAAATTCTTTATTCCATTTTAACTTAAGAGAATTTGTAAAATCCTCTATTAAACTATTATTGATAAAATCATTTTTACTAAAAAGCCTGACAATCAGCTTATCTTTTGAAAAAATTTTCTCATATCGTAAAATAGTTTTTTTATAATTGCATAAATCTAATGCTTTTTTATTATTCCATGGCTCTAAAAACATAAAATCAGCATAGTGATTATCTTTAATAGCTTGAGAAGACATTGAAAGATACAACTCCGAAGGTTCTCTTAAATATATTAAAATATAAATATTTTGAAAACCAATATTTTCAAAAAAATCTTTCATTTTTTTTACATGTCTTATAGTGTTAAATTTCCATTGTATATTCTCAGCAGAAATAATCACATTAGAACATTTAAATTTAGAAAGTTCTTTTTTAAATGCTTTGATTTTGCAAATCTGATTATTTTCTATTATATCTACAATTACATTATGATCATTCAGTATACCTTTATTTTTAATAGAAATAGGATATAAAAAATCATTTTTTATTAACAACTCTCTATTAAAAAATAAAAAATCTTGAATAGTTGATGTGCCAGTTTTCATTGTGCCTATATGTAAATATAAGTTCATAATTATGATATGCCTTTATTTAGTAAATGTTTTGTATATTTTATCATATTTTGATATAATATATTGGTATATAAAATTTAGGATAAAAATGAGTCAAATTTCCATCATACTACCAACCTATAATGTGGAAAAATATATTGCTAGAGCATTAGAAAGTTGCATTAACCAAACTTTTAAAGATATAGAAATCATTGTGGTAGATGATTGTGGAAGCGATAAAAGTATAGATATAGCTAAAGAATATGCTAGTAAAGATGATAGAATAAAAATCATACATAATGAAGAAAATTTAAAACTTTTAAAAGCAAGATATGAAGGTGTTAAAATAGCAACTTCGCCTTACATCATGTTTTTAGATCCTGATGATTATTTAGAACTTAATGCTTGTGAAGAGTGTATTAAAAATTTAAATACCAATATTGAAATGATTTGTTTTAATACATATATCGTAAATGGAACAAAAACTCCTATTAAAAACCACTCTATTGACATCTACTCAATAAAAGATTACCTTATTTATCTAATCAATAAAGATAACTTTATATGGAATGCATGGAGCAAGTTATTTAAAAAAGATATTTTATTGAAAGCTTTTAATGATCTTGATTTAAGAAATAATAAAATTACAATGGCCGAAGACGCCTTAATTTTTGCAAGTTACACTAAAAATATAACAAAAATCAAAACAATTTCAGAATGCTTATACAACTACAATTGTGAGAATATCAATTCAACTACAAATCAAAAAAATATCAGCAAAATAAAAAGTTATCTTAAAGATTTAGAATACTGCATTCAAAAACTTTCTGCTTATAATTACAATACTCATCACTATTTATTCTGTCAGTATGTTATCAGTTGTCTTCAAATTCATAAATATGACTTGTATTATAAAAATATAGCCAAAAATTTTATTCACAAATTCATTTTAAGACTACAACGAAAAAAAATAAAAAAATTTAGAAAAAATATCTTTTATAAAATAAAGAATCTATAGTTCTATATATTTTTTGTTGATAAATTTATAATAAAAATATTTAAAGTATAATCTTGATTTATTATATAAATTTATATTTTTTTTATTTTTTATTTCTTCTTTAATTAGTTTATAATATTGGCTATTTTTTCTTTTGAATAGAATAGTATTTTTGATTTCTTTAGGTATGAAATTAAACAACGAGTCAAACCATTCATAACATCTAACTATATTATAGTTTTGTGGATAATTTCTTGTACACCACAAAAACATAATTTGATCATCGTCTACTATGTTAAACGATAAAAAACACTGCATACATTCATACAAATTTTTTTTAAAACTACTCCAAGCTCTATTGCTCCCATATATTAAACCACCTATTAAAAATGGTTCCATATTATAATAAATTTCAGGAATAGTGTTTGCTTCTTGATCTTTTATAGAAAAAAAGTTGATTTTATCGTTAATTATATTTTCTTGTTTTTCAAGTAAAAAACGAAACTGGTCTTTGTTAATAAAAAAGCTATCACCATGATTAAAACCAAAGTCAAGCCACATTATATTTTCACTCACAATACCTCTTTCTATTGCGTCACAAATAAAAAAGGGTTTTAGGTACATAAGATAGCAATATAGCGGGGAAATACACTCTATATTGTTAGGGTTTTTACGATGTAAAGCTTGATTGTAATTCTTAAATGTCTCTTTGATTTTATTTAAAGTTTGGAAATCAAATTCATTTAATTCTTTTACAATAATTGTAGTTTTACCCTCTAAATGATGTTGCTTTCTTTTTTCTAAAATCAATTCTTTCATATCTTCTGTGGTATAAATAACCACATAATTTTTAAGTCCTGACCAAAAATCAAAATAAGATAAATACTGATCATTACCCCTTGTAGTTCTACCAATATTATAAAAAGCTGTAACAATAGTAATTTCATTTTGCATATAATATACCTTGATTATTTTTGATATTATATCAAAAAAAACTTTTTAGGAATTTATTATGCAAATATACCAAAACAACCACTTGCTTTATAATAATTTAACAAAAAAACTAAGTTCGCTTGTGCCTATAAAACCAATAAGAAGAAAATTAAGAAATCATATCCAATATAAGTTAGAACACCCTAAAGTAGCTAGTTATCTTTCAAAAAACTATGTCAATCCTTTTTTAGAAGGAAAAATTCCTCATTTTGATTTTGAAAAAAAACATCATTTTAAAAACGATAAAATCATTTGGCAATTTTGGTACCAAGGTAAAGATCAAGCCTCACCTATGGTACAACAATGTTTCAATTCAGTGCAAAGTCAAATGAAAGATGATTACACAATCATCATTTTAGATAAAGATAATATAAAAGATTACCTTGATTTTCCACCATATGTTATAGAAAAATTAGAAAATAATTTTTTTGGAGAAAAAACTATAACTTTTTTTTCAGATCTTTTAAGAGTATGCTTGCTTGCAACTTATGGTGGCATATGGTGTGATGCAAGTATATTTTTAAGCTCTAAAATTCCTAATGAGCTTTGTGATAAAGACTTTTTTACCTTTGAAAGATCAAAAACAAAACCTAGTAAAGAAAAATTGAAAAAATTTATCAAAAGTGGATATTTTTCTTATGGATATTTTAATTGGAATGATGATTTTAAAGTTAAAATACTAAATAGTTTTATAATCTCAAAATCACATCACAAAAATATTCAAGCTATGAAAGGCATACTTATATATTATTGGTTAAATGAGAAAAATTCTAATAACTTTTATTATTTTACTTTTCAAATTATCTTTGAACTTTTAAAAAAACATGGCTTTACAAATGATACTTATAAAAACATGAGTGATATAGAATGCCATTTATTACAATTTAGCGCCAAAGAAAAATTTAATCCAACTCTTTGGGAAGAAATTCAAAAACAAAGTTTTTTACACAAACTCACGCATTTTAAATCTATAAAAAAAGATTCAATGATAGATAAAATCGTCTTGCAAAGTTGATTTTATCTAAAAATACCTTTTATTTTTTGGCAAATCTTCCAAAGATCATAAGGGATTTTTGTCTGGATAAAAGGTTTTATTATAGGTAATTTTTCCTTTAAATTTAAAGGATCTTTTTTAAATTTTTTAATCATCAAAGCCTTTTTTACATAAAAAGGCAAAAAAGCCTCTTTTATGGCTTGAGAATTTTCACTTTTTTGATCTTTAAAAAACTCTATCAACTCTAAAGCTGTTATCATCCTACTTGCTGCTTTTAAATAGTTTTTTGCCTCTTTAGCATTTTCTCCAAAAAATTCATACAAGTCTTTAAAATACTCTGATACATTTGCCTTTGTAACTTTTTTATCATGATTTGATATGCTATTTGCTCTCAAACGGCATAAGTACAATCTTTTTGGCAAAATATAAATATGATTAGCACTCGCAAACAAAACCATGCCAAAATGAATATCTTCATTGATAATTTTGTTGATAAATTTAAGTTTTAGTTGTTTTAAAAATGAAAAATCTATCATACCGCCCCAACTAAATGAAATATCCCTAGAACCTACTTTTATAGCTTGCTTAACATAGTCTCTTGGAGTGATAGTGCATTCTTGAGTAAAATTAAATATATTCATCCTTGTCTTTTGGCCTTTATCTTCTATACCATCATCATAAATACAAGCATGATCAAACCACAATACATCTACATTTTGCATTCTTACAAAACACTCTTCTATGCAGTTTAACTCCCAATAATTATCAGAATCTAAAAAGATAATATAATCAATCTTTGGAATTTCTAATTTACTATCAACTAAAACATTTTTGTGCTTATAAATTTTATAAATATTTTGCGGATTATTGCCAACAATCTTAAAAATATTTAATTCATTTTCTTTTTCAATATGTTGTATTTCATATTCACCATAAAAAAATTCTATACCTACATTTCTTGCACTACTTAAGCCACCATTTTTTTTATCAAAAAGAGTTATTCTTTTATCTTTTAAAGTGTATTCTTTTGCAATATTGAGTGAGTTTTCATCTGTACTACCATCATTTACTAGTATGATTTCTAAATTAGTATAAGTTTGATTGATTACACTATCTAAACATTCTTTTAGATATTTTTCTACATTGTATATGGGGATTACTACGCCTACTTTTTTCATGCTTTATCTCCAAGTTATTTTTTCATTTTTTATAGTTTCAAGATAAATTTGATGATTGATTTCAAGCATATTTTTGCTATTTTCTTCATGGTAAATATGATAAGCTAGGGCATTAAATTTAAGTCTTTTAAACACTCCATTATTAAATAAAAATCTAGCTACAAACTCACTATCTTCCCTGCCCCAACCTATAAATTTTTCATTAAATCCTTCAATGGCTTCAAAATCACTTTTATAAAAACTCATATTGCAAGTTTTACTACCTTTAACAAGCTGTGATTTTTTAAAAAATTTCTTAGTTAGTTTTGAAAATTTATATATACATTGAGCTAAAAAAGTATTTCTTTGATTTTTAAAACCTTTTTTATTAAATGTCAAACTAAAATCATTTTTGCTTAAAAGTTCTTTGCTTTCATTTTCATTTAAAATAGTTCTTGAGCCTTGCAAAATAGTCTTTAAACTAGCAAATTTTAAATGATCACCGATGAAGTTTTTTTCTAAAATCATATCTCCATCGATTAAAACAATATATTCACTATTTGAAGCTCTAATCGCTTTGTTACGACTTGCCGCAGCACGAAACCCCTCATCTTCTTGCCAAATATGCTCCAACTTACAAGGAAAATCTTTTTGATAAGCTTGTATAAGCTTAGCTGTATCTTCCCTACTTCCATCATCAGCTATTAAAACCTCATCTGGTAAAGGTTCTAAGTTTTTAACGCTATCAAGCACCAAAGCAAGTCTTTCTTTTTGATTATAGGTTGTAATGATTAAAGCGCAAGTTTTTGGCTTTTGCTTTTTTAACTCATATAATTTCATATATTTAAAAAAAGCTCCAAGGCCATTGCAAGTACTTATAATAAAGCCTTTATAGCCATAAAAAATTCCCTTTTTTAAAACATAATTTCTAAAAAAAGTCCAAATTCCTCTTAACAATGCCTTGCAAATGCTACTTTCTTTATGTAAATTTTGCAAAGCCCAAAGTTTAGAGTATTTTTGAAGTTTATCTAACAAACCATCGATATCTTCAAAAGCAAAATGCCTCAAACCATTTTGCAACTTAATTTTTTTACTATCTTTATGTAAAATCAAACTCTCATGCACTAAATTTTCATTAAAACTAGTATGGGTTTTATTAAACACACGCATTACATAATCAGGCCACCACCCACAAGCTTTAATCCACTCTCCATTATATAAATTTTCTCTTGGTAAAGCTATGATATCTTCTTTATTAGGCTCAATTTGCCCTAACTCTTGTAAAAATTCTTTCTTAGCAAGCTCATCTGCGTCAATATTAAAAATCCAATCATTACTAGCATAACTTATGGCTAAATTTTTCAAAGGTCCAAAACCTATAAATTTATGCTGATAAATCTTGATATTTTTATAACTTTTACTAAACTCATAAGCAATTTTCAAAGTATCATCATTACTATCATTTTCTATTAAAACTATCTCGCCAAATTCTTGCAAAGATTCCAAGCAAGCTTTTAAAGTTTTTTGAGCATTTTTAACAATCATTATTACACTAATTTGCTTTAAATCCATTTTATATCCTATAAATACAACTCATGATTGTATCTTTTAAATCTCTTATGAAAGAAAAAATACTCATCAGGTTTAAATTTAATCATCTCTTCACAACACTTTGCTTGATACTTAGTAAGCTCTTCTATACTTACCTTACTTGCATCTAAAGCCTTAAAAGTTTTTACAAAAAATTTCTCATCTTTTTGATACACAAAACAAGGTAAAACCATCGCTTGTGTTTTTTTAGCAAGCACACTTGCACCTGCTATGAAATTTACTTCTTGATTAAAATATTGTATTTTTACACTTTCACTATCCACTGCATCTTGATCGGTTAAAATTCCAAGCGATCTGCCTTCTTTTAAGGCTTTTAGCATTTTTTTAAGCCCGCCTTTTTTTTCTATAAGTTCTATATTAAATTGCGTGCGATTTTTACTTAAAATTTTATCCATTATCACGCTATCAAGCGCTCTTCCAACTATGGAAATTCCTTGAAATTTAGCTCCAAAAGACAAAGCTAAAAGTTCCCAATTGCCATAATGAGCCGTAGTTACGATCAAGGGTCTTTTACTTTGCATTATATTTAAAATTTGCTCCTCATCATCAAAGTAAATTTTATTGATGATTTCTTCTTTGCTTGCATTTTGATTTTTAATAAAATCAATCCCAAATTTAGCAAAATTTTTATAAATATTAAGACTAGTTTCATCACGCCATTTTTGATCTTTTTCAGGAAAGCAAATTTTTAAGTTTGTATCAATGATTTTGCGGTGTTTGTGATTAAGTCTGTAAGTGATTAAAGCAACCAAATTTGCAAAAGAGTTTAAAAGTCTTGAAGGTAAAATCTTCACAAGAGTTTTTAATATATAAAAAAGGCTTAGATATACATAATTTATCATTTTTCTAAAAGCTCACAAGCAAGTTTAAAAATATCTTTTTCATCGATATTTTGTATGCAAAAATCACTCTTATCTATATGTTTTGAATGCAATATTTTTTTACCTGCATTGATCGTTTTGTTGATATTTGTTTCATAAGCATTTCTTTGACTAGGAGTAGCGCCAAAAATCGTTATAGAAGGCTTGTTTAATGCAAAGGCTAAATGAGTAGGCCCGCTATCATTTCCGATAATCAAATCACTTGCCTTAGTTAAAGCGCAAAGCTCACTTAAGCTTAATTTTGGCGCAAGTTCTATTTTCAAATGCTTTAAATTTAAAACTATATCTTTAGCAAAATTAAACTCATTAACATTACCCCAACCAAGCATGATTTTTGCACTAGTAAAATACTCTAAAAGCATTCTACAAAGTAGTATCAAACGCTCTTTTGGGTAAATTTTATTAGGCATAGATGAGCCTACATGTATAAGTATATTTGGCGTACTTTCATTTAAAGAAAGTCTTTGTTCTAGCTCTTCTTTTAACTCATCATCTACGCTAAAACAACTTTGTTTTAACTCTATATCGCTATGATCAAAATGCTCATTTAGCACATAAGCTACCAAAGAAAGATTACGTACGATAATATTTTCTTCATAATTACACGCAAATTTATGTGTATAAAAATTGCTCGCAAAGCCCTCTTTGATACTTTCTTGATCAAAACCAAAAGTATTAGCACATAAAAATTTACTTACCAAAGCAGATTTAATCAAACCTTGCAAGTCAATCACAACATCATATTTGTTTTGCCTTGCTTCAAAAAGCATAGTAAAAACTTCTTTGAATTTTCTATCTTTTAAAGGCAGGGCATATACTTCATTGATCATTGGATGATCTTGCAATAATCCTGCAAATCTTGCATCTACAAACCAATCAATACTCGCCTTAGGATAGTGCTTTTTAATAAATTGTAAAACAATTACCGCATGGATGATATCTCCAAGTGCGGATAATTTAACCAAACCTATTTTCATATACTACTTTATTTTTAAATTTTCTGTTATGATTTTAACAAAGATTTTTTAAAAAAAGGTTTATCATGCAAGAATATATTTGCGTTTTTGATTGTGAGAGCATTCCTGATGTAGAATTGATAAAACATCTTTATGATTTTAATGGCGATGATTTAAGCATTAGCAAGCAAGCTTTAGAAAGACAAAAAGAAGAAAGTGGAAGTGAATTTTTACCCCTACCTTTTCATAAAGTTGTAAGCATTTGTGCAGTGATTGCAGATAAATTTGGAAATTTCATCAAAGTCAATAAAATCAAAGGCGAAAATGAACAGCAAATGTTAGAAGAGTTTTTTAACTTCATAGATAAACACCAACCCCGCCTTGTAAGTTTTAATGGTAAAAGCTATGACATGCCTTTGCTTGTTATAAGAGCATTAAAATACAATATCAACGCAAGTGCTTATTTGGACGCAAGCGATAAATGGAATAACTACAAAAGCAAATTTGTAGAAAATAAACATTGTGATTTATTAGAATCTTTAGGAAGTTTTGGTCAAAAAGGATTAAGACTTGACACGCTTTGCGCTATGGCAGGACTTCCTGGAAAGTTTGATGTGCATGGAAATGAAGTATTAGAACTTTTTTATCAAAACAAATTAGAAAAAATTCACGAATATTGTGAAAGCGATGTGTTAAACACCTATATGCTATTTTTAAAATACGAACTCATCAAAGCTAATTTAACCCAAGAAGATTATCTTAATATTTTAGAAAATTTCAAAGAAGAACTTTTGCAAAAACACAGCGATAAAAGCTATCAAAAGCCATTTTTAGAAGCCATAGAAAAAGAAAAGAGCAAGTTTTAAATTAATTAAGAAAAGTATATTAAAATAACTATTATTAAATATCACAAAAAGGATAAAAATGAAAATTTTAATCACCGGTGGCGCAGGATACATAGGCTCTCATACTTTAAAACAATTTTTAGAAACAAATCATGAAATTTGTGTATTAGATAATCTTTCAAAAGGCAGTAAAAAAAGTTTAGATGAACTTTCTAAAATCAGACCTTTTAAGTTTTTTGAGCAAGATTTAAGCGATTATGCTGGGATTAAAAAACTTTTCAAAGAAGAAAAATTTGATGCGATTGTGCATTTTGCAGCTAGCATTGAAGTTCCTGAAAGTATGGAAAATCCTTTAAAATACTATATGAACAATACCGCAAACACAAGTAATCTAATCCAAACTTGTTTAGAAACAGGTGTGAAAAAATTCATTTTTTCTTCAACCGCAGCGACTTATGGAGAGCCACAAACTCCTATCGTAGATGAGCAAAGTCCATTAGCACCGATTAATCCTTATGGACAAAGCAAACTAATGAGTGAAAAAGTCTTACAAGATGCTAATATGGCTAATCCTGAATTTAAATATTGCATTTTAAGATACTTCAATGTAGCAGGTGCTTGTATGAGTTATCCTATAGGACAACGCTATCCAAAAGCTACTTTGCTCATCAAGGTTGCTGCTGAAGTAGCCACAGGAAAAAGAGAAAAACTTTATATTTTTGGCGATGATTATAATACTAAAGATGGCACTTGTATTAGAGATTTTATCCATGTTGATGATATTTCAAGTGCGCATTTAGCTGCTTTAGAATACTTAGAAAACAATGAAAGTAATATTTTCAATGTAGGCTATGGACATGGCTTTAGCGTAAAAGAAGTTATTGAAACTATGAAAAAAGTAAGTGGGGTAGATTTTACAGTAGAACTTGCACCAAAAAGAGCTGGGGATCCTTCTGTGCTTATTTCAAATGCGGATAAAATCAAAACTCTAACCAACTGGAAACCAAAATATGATGATTTAGAATTAATCTGCAAAAGTGCTTATGAGTGGGAAAAGCAGTGTTAAAAAAACTTTTTTTCATACTCAATGCTCATGATAAGAAATTTTTATTTGCTTTGCTAATTTTTTCTATTTTTATAGGATTTATAGAAAGCTTTGCTATTTCTTTAATCATGCCTTTTGTATCGGTAGCGAGTAATTTTGAGCTTTTAGAAAAAAGTTCCTATTTTCAACCTATATATGAGTATTTAAATTTACCAAGTTATAAGATTATTGCTTATTTTGGCTGTATATTAATCGCCTTTTATATTTTTAGAGCCTTTTTAAATGCCTTTTATTTTCATTTGCTTGCGCGTTTTTCTAAAGGGCGTTACCACAGCCTTGCTTGTCGTATTTTTGATAAATACCTACACCTTGAATATGAAAATTTTACTAACAAAAATCAATCAGAACTTTTAAAAACTATCACTCAAGAAGTATTTCATTTAAGCACTTTAATTAGTGCTTTTTTACTTATGCTAAGTGAAAGCTTTGTGGTGTTTTTACTTTATACTTTATTGCTAATTATCAACTATAAAATCACCCTAGCTTTAAGTGCTTTTTTACTTTTAAATGCTTTTATTTTGATTAAAATCCTCTCACCCTTGGTAAAAAAAGCTTCCATAGCTAGAGAAGAGGCGATGAAAAATTATTTTGAAATTTTAAATGCAAATTTAAACAACCTTAAAATCATCAAACTTAAAACCAAAGAACAAAGCACACAAAAACTTTATGAAATTCAAAGTGGGCTTTTTGCCAAAGCAAACATTAGCAATGAAAGCATGTCAAGCATTCCTAGAATTTACCTTGAAGGTATAGGTTTTTGTATGCTTTGTTTTATTGTGGTGTATTTAGTTTTAAGATATGAAAGTGATATTTCATCTATCTTAGCAACTATTACTATTTTTGTGGTGGCTCTTTATAGGCTTATGCCAAGTGCTAATCGTATCATCACAAGTTATAATGAAATCACATATTATAAAAACTCTTTAGATATTATTTATAACATGCTTAATGAAAAAGAAGAAAAGCTAGGTGATGAAAGTATTGAATTTAAAGAAAAAATCGTTTTGAAAAATCTTTTCTTTGCTTATAAGGGTAAGAAAAATTTATTTAAAAATTTAAATTTTGAGCTTAATAAAAATGAAAAAATCGCTTTTATAGGTAAAAGTGGAAGTGGTAAAAGTACTTTAGTTGATCTTATCATAGGACTTTTAAAACCAAGTGATGGAGCTATTTTTGTAGATGGAATTAAGCTTGATGAGAGCAATATAAAAAGTTTTAGAAGTAAAATTGGCTACATACCTCAACAAATTTATCTTTTTAATGATTCTATTGCTAAAAATATTAGCTTTGGAGAAGAAGTAGATGAAGCGCTTTTACACAAAGTGATCAAACAAGCTAATCTTGAAAGCTTTGTAAATTCACTTGAAGATGGAGTGCATACTAAGGTAGGTGATTCAGGTTCGTTTTTAAGTGGAGGCCAAAGACAAAGAATAGCCATAGCAAGAGCACTTTATCAACAACCTGAAATTTTAGTTTTAGATGAAGCAACTAGTGCTCTTGATCAAGAAAGTGAAGCAAAAATCATGGAAGAAATCTATAAAATTTCAAAAGATAAAACCCTCATCATCATAGCCCATAGGCTCTCAACTATACAAGGTTGTGATAGAGTATTTGAAGTAAAACATGGGCATTTAAAGGAACAAGTATGAAAATCACTTTCATCATAGCTACTTTAAATTCAGGCGGTGCTGAAAGAGTATTAGTCACTTTAGCTAATGAACTTTGCAAAAATCATGAAATAAATATTATTAAATTTCACAAAGAAGACTCTTTTTACAAGCTTGAGCCAAAAATCAAACTTTTTACCCTAGAGCAGTTTGACTTTTCCACTCTTTATAATAAAATAGCCTCACGCATTAAAAAATTCAAAGCCTTAAAACAAGCACTTAAAGACCACAAAAGCGATGTTTTTATCTCATTTTTAGATACAACTAATATTGCTTGCATTTGGGCAAATAAAGGCTCCAATATACCTTTAATTATTAGCGAGCATAGCTCTTATACTTATTTAAAATCTAAAATTTGGAAGTTTTTACGCCGTATAAGTTTTCCTCATGCAAATGCTCTAACTGTGCTAAGTAATGATGATAAAAATTACTATGAAAACTTTGTTAAAAAAGTTATCAATATGCCAAATCCTTGTCATTTTAGCCCTATTAAAGAAAATTTAGAAAAAGAAAATAATGTCATTTTTGTAGGCAGACTTGATCATAATAAAAATGCTTCTATGTTTTTAAAAGCCATAGCAAGACTAGATACAAATTTACAAAAACAATACAACTTTTTCATAGCAGGCGATGGAGAATTAAGACAAGATTTAGAACAAGAAGCCAAGAATTTAAATATCAAAGTTAATTTTCTAGGTAAAGTTGAAAATATGCAAGAACTTTATAAAAAAGCAAAAATAATCTGCCTTTGCTCTTTCATAGAAGGCTTGCCAACGGTTTTGCTTGAAAGTTTATATTATCAAGTAGCACGCATTAGCACTAAATACACAAGTGGCCATAAAGATTTAATTGATGATGGAAAAGATGGATTTTTGGTAGATTTAGATGATGAAAAAGCTTTAAGCGAAAAACTCGCCCTTTTAATGCAAGATGAAAATTTAAGAAAAACACTAGCGCTTAATGCACAGCAGCGATGTAAAGATTATGAAGTGACCAATGTAGCACAAAAATGGCTTGATTTAATCAAAGAAGTAAGGGTTTAAAATGAAAAAACTAGCAATTTTTATTTATTCTTTAGGAAGTGGTGGCGCTGAAAGGGTTGTATCTACGCTATTACCTGTGTTAAATTTAAAATATGAAATACATTTAATTTTAATGAATGATAAAATATCATATGATATTCCTGAAGTTAATATCCACTACCTTGAAAAATCAAATCCAAGTGAAAGTAACTTAGCTAAATTTTTAAAACTACCCTTGCTAGTTATAAAATACAAAAAGCTTTGTGAAGATTTAAAAATCAATTTGCAATTTGTATTATTAAATAGACCTAATTATATTGCGTTAATGGCAAAATCCCTGGGACTTAAATCAACCCTTATTATCAATGAATGCACCACTCCAAGTGTAATTTATAAATATAATAATCTAAATTCTTTTATCAATAAATTTCTTATTAAAAAACTTTATAACAAAGCAGATTTAATCTTAGCAAATTCTATAGGAAACAAAGAAGATTTAATACAAAATTTCAATATAGAGGCTAAAAAATGCGATATTTTATACAATGCCATAGACTTAGAAAACATTATAGAAAAATCTAAAGAAAAAATAGACTTTAAAGATCCTTTTATATTAAGCGTTGGTAGGCTTGATCGTGGTAAAAATCATGCTATGCTTATAAGAGCTTATGCAAAGGTTAAAACTGATTTAAAATTAGTCATTTTAGGCGAGGGCATTTTAAAAGATGAGCTTTTAGCTTTAATAGAAACTTTAAATTTAAAAGATAAAGTCTTTTTACTAGGTTTTGATAAAAATCCTTATAAATACATGAGCAAATGTGACTTTTTTGCTTTTGCTTCAAGTTTTGAAGGCTTTTCTAATGTTTTAATCGAATGCCTAGCTTGTAATACTGCCGTACTTTGCACTGATCATAAAAGTGGCGCAAGGGAGCTATTTTTAGATGATGAGTTTGGACTTTTAGTAAAAGTAGATGATGAAAAAGCCATGCAAGAAGGCTTAGAGAAAATGTGCAATGATGAAGCATTAAAAGCTTCATATAGACAAAAGGCTTTTTTGCGTGCAAAAGAATTTGATAAAATTAGCATAGCAAAGCAATTATTTGAATTTTTCAACAAGGCATAAAATGAAACTACAACAAAATTTCACTGATAATAATTCTATAAAATATACCTGTATTTTAATCCTTATAGCCTTTGCTTTTAGTGTTTTGTGTAGGTTATACTGGGTAGCTTGGGCAAGTGAGTTTTATGAGTTTTTCTTTAATGATCAACTTATGATTACTACTAATGATGGCTATGCGTTTGCAGAAGGTGCAAGGGATATGATAGCAGGTTTTCATCAACCTAATGACTTATCTTATTTTGGAAGCTCACTTTCTACTTTAACTTATTGGCTTTATAGTATTTTACCTTTTAGCTTTGAAAGTATTATTTTATATATGAGTACTTTTTTTGCTTCTTTGATTGTTGTGCCTATTATATTAATCGCAAGAGAGTATAAACTCACTACCTATGGCTTTATAGCAGCCTTACTTGGAAGCATTGCAAATAGTTATTATAACCGCACTATGAGTGGGTATTATGATACAGATATGCTAGTGTTAGTTTTACCAATGCTTATTTTGCTTACCTTTATACGCTTAACTATTAATAAAGACATTTTTACCCTACTTTTAAGTCCGGTTTTCATCATGATTTATTTGTGGTGGTATCCATCGAGTTATTCTTTAAATTTTGCCATGATAGGACTTTTTGGACTTTATACTTTAGTATTTCATAGAAAAGAAAAGATTTTTTATCTAGCTATTGCTTTGATGATCATAGCTTTAAGTATGCTAGCATGGCAATATAAACTTGCTTTGATTGTATTATTATTTGCTATTTTTGCTTTTAAAGAAGAAAAAATTAATTTTTATATGATTTGGGCTTTGATTTTTATTAGCATTTTGATTTTACATTTAAGTGGTGGCTTAGATCCTGTTTTATATCAAATTAAATTTTATGTTTTTAAAGCTTCTGATGTGCAAAATTTAAAAGATGCTGCCTTTATGTATTTTAATGTCAATGAAACCATTATGGAAGTAAATACTATCGATCCTGAAGTGTTTATGCAAAGAATTAGTTCTAGTGTTTTAGTATTTATCCTTTCTTTTATAGGTTTTATCTTGCTTTGCAAAGATCACAAAAGTATGCTTTTGGCTCTACCTATGCTTGCACTAGGTTTTATGGCTTTAAGAGCTGGACTTAGATTTACCATTTATGCAGTTCCTGTGATGGCTTTGGGTTTTGGGTATTTTTTATATGCTTTTTTTAATTTTTTAGAAAAAAAACAAATCAAACTTAGTCTAAGAAATAAAAATATCTTACTCATACTCATTGCATTTTTTAGTATAAGCCCTGCTTTGATGCATATTTATTATTATAAATCCTCTACTGTTTTTACTTCTTATGAAGCTAGTATTTTAAATGATTTAAAAAATAAAGCTCAAAGAGAAGATTATGTCGTTGCTTGGTGGGATTATGGTTATCCAATACGCTATTATAGCGATGTAAAAACCTTGATCGATGGTGGAAAACACCTAGGAAAAGATAATTTTTTCTCATCTTTTGTATTAAGCAAAGAACAAATTCCAGCAGCTAATATGGCAAGACTTAGCGTAGAATACACTGAAAAATCTTTCAAAGAAAACTACCCTGATGTTTTAAAAGCTATGGTTAAAGATTATAACCAAACAAGTGCTAAAGATTTTTTAGAAAGTTTAAATGATAAAGATTTTAAATTTGATACCAATAAAACAAGAGATGTATATATTTATATGCCTTATAGAATGTTGCGTATCATGCCTGTGGTGGCACAATTTGCAAATACAAATCCTGACAATGGAGAGCAAGAAAAAAGTTTATTTTTCTCCCAAGCTAATGCCATAGCTCAAGATAAAACAACAGGCTCTGTTATGCTTGATAATGGAGTAGAAATTATTAATGATTTTAGAGCCTTAAAAGTAGAAGGTGCAAGCATACCTTTAAAAGCTTTTGTAGATATAGAATCCATCACTAATGGTAAATTTTATTACAATGAAATTGATTCAAAGGCTCAAATTTATTTACTCTTTTTAAGAGAATACAAAAGCTTTGTGATTTTAGATGAAAATCTTTATAATAGTGCCTACATACAAATGTTTTTATTAAATCAATACGATCAAGATTTATTTGAACAAGTCACTAATGATGCAAGAGCAAAAATTTATAGGTTAAAAAGATGAAAATAGGAATTTTAACCCATAGTGCAATGAGTGTGTATTATTTTCGTCTTGCACTCATTAGGGCTTTAGAAAAAAATAATCATGAAGTTATAATCATCACTCCAAAAGATGATTTTGCTATTAAATTACAAGAGCTAGGCTATAAGGTTTGCTTTTATGATTTAGCTAGATCAAGTGTTAATCCTTTAATTGTTTTTAAAAATCTACTTAGTTTAAAAAATACACTCAAAAGTTTAAATTTAGATCTTTTACAAACAAGTGCTCACAAAAGCAATACAACAGGTCTTATAGCGGCTAAAATGGCGGGTGTTAAATACACTTTTGGTTTAGTTGAGGGCTTAGGAAGTTTTTATATAGATGATGATTTTAAAAGCAAATTAGTAAGAATGAGTATTAATTTACTTTATAAAATTTCTTTTAAACTTGCTAATGGTTTTATTTTTGTCAATGAAAGCAATGCTTTATTTATGAAAAATTTAGGCTTAAAAGAAGAAAAAATCAAAATCATAAAATCCGTAGGACTAAATTTAAAACAATTTTTACCTTTAAAAATTAGCACAGAAGAAAAACAAGCTTTTTTAAAAGAACACAATATGCCTGATAAACCCATCATTTTAATGATTTCAAGAGCGCTTTGGCATAAAGGAATTAAAGAATTTTATGAAGTAAGCCAAATTTTAAAAGATAAGGCAAATTTTGTTTTAGTGGGTGGAAGAGATGATAATAAATCTTGCGCACCATTAGAATTTTTAAACTCAAATGATGTTTTTTATCTTGGTGCAAGAAGTGATATTGCACATTTATTAAATTTATGCGATATTTTTGTTTTACCAAGTTATAAAGAAGGCTATCCAAGAACGGTTTTAGAAGCACAAGCTTGTAAAAAAGCGTGTGTGGTTAGTGATGCTGAAGGTTGCATTGAAGCAGTGGATAATGCCATAGATGGTTTAATTTGCAAATGCAAAGATAGCAAGGATTTAGCTGAAAAAATCGCAGTTTTACTAGAAGATGAAAAGCTAAAAAATACTTTAGCACAAAATGCTTTTCTTAGAGCGCAAAATTATGATGAAAATATCATAGCTTTGAAATATCTTGACTTTTATAGGGGTTTTATAAATGTATAAAAATGGTTTAAAGCGTGTTTTTGACTTTTTTTTGGCTTTGATTTTATTGATTATTTTTTTACCCTTTATAGTGCTTATAGGTATTGTTTTAAAAATCGTTCAAGGAAGTGTGCTTTTTAAACAAGCAAGACCAGGATTAAATGAAAAAATTTTTTATATTTATAAATTTAAAACTATGAGTGATGAAACCGATGAAAATGGAGAATTACTTCCTGATGAATTACGCTTAAAGCCTTTTGGTAAGCTAGTTAGAAGCTTGAGTTTAGATGAATTACCACAGCTTTTTAATGTATTAAAAGGCGATATGAGCTTCATAGGCCCAAGACCTTTACTTGTAGAATACTTGCCCTTATACAATCAAGAGCAAAAAAAACGCCACGATGTAAGACCAGGCATTACAGGTTGGGCTCAGATTAATGGACGCAATGCTATTTCTTGGGAGCAAAAATTTAAATATGATGTAGAATATGTGCAAAATTGCTCTTTTTTATTTGACCTTAAAATCTTTTTTATGACCATTGTTAAAGTTCTAAAAAGAAGTGGGGTTAATAAAGAAGGAGTAGCTACAACGGATAAATTCAATGGACACAACTAAAAGTATTTATATATATGGTTCTAGTGGGCATGGTTTAGTCTGTGCTGATGTAGCTAGAAATTTAGGATATGAAAAAATCATCTTTTTAGATGACAATAAAGGCTTAAAATATCACTCCAATTTAGAAAAACACGATATGTTTATTGCTATTGGTGCAAACTCTATTAGAGAAAAACTTTTCAAAAAAGCAAAAGATGATGGATTTAGATTAGTAAATTTGATACACAAAAGTGCTATTATTAGTCCAAGTGCTTTTTTAGATGATGAGGGTATTTTAATCATGCCAAATGTCGTAGTTAATGCTAAAGCTAGCATTGCAAAAGGTGTGATTTTAAATACTGCTTGTGTGATTGAGCATGAGTGTTTTGTAGATGAGTTTAGCCATATTAGCGTTGGAGCTAAACTAACAGGAAATGTAAAAATAGGAAAGCGTTGTTTTTTGGGAGTTAATTCAAGTGTTATTCCTTGTATGAGTTTAAATGATGATATAACTTTAGGTGCAGGAGCAGTTGTGGTTAAAAACCTAACTTCTAAAGGTATTTATGCTGGAGTTCCTGCTAAAAAAATAAAGGAGGTAAAATGAGATTTTTTCTATCAGCGCCACATATGAGTGGAAAAGAATTAGAATACATACACAAAGCTTTTGAAAGTAATTATATAGCACCTTTGGGTGAGTTTGTTAATGCCTTAGAACAAAGTATTAAAGATTATACAAAAAGTTCCAACGCACTTGCTCTAAATGCAGCCACTGCAGCCATTCATCTAGCTTTAAGAGTTTTGGGCATCAAAGAAGGCGATATAGTTCTAGCTTCAAGTTTTACCTTTATTGCTTCAGTAGCACCTATTTCTTACATGAATGCTACGCCTGTATTTATTGATTGCGATGAAACTTATAATTTAGATGTAAATTTATTAAAAAAAGCTATCAAAGAAAGTCCTAAAAAGCCGAAAGCTCTCATTTTAACACACCTTTATGGTAATGCTTCTAAAATGGATGAGATTGTCCAAATTTGTAAAGAAAATGAGATTTTTTTAATCGAAGATGCTGCTGAAGCTTTGGGAAGTTTTTACAAAAATAAAGCTTTAGGTACTTTTGGGGATTTTGGAGTATATTCTTTTAATGGTAATAAAATCATCACAACAGGTGGTGGTGGCATGCTTGTGAGTGAAAATCATGCTAATCTTGAAAAAGCAAGATTTTATAGTACCCAAGCTAGAGAAAATTGCCTTCATTATGAGCATAAAGAATATGGCTATAATTATAGAATGAGCAATATCTTAGGTGCAATCGGTACTGCTCAAATGGAAGTTTTAGAAGAAAGAGTGAGTAAAAAGCGTGAAATTTATAGCTGGTATAAAGAATTTTTAAGTGGAACTTTTACTTTTTTAGATGAGCTTGAAAATACCAAGTCAAATCGCTGGTTAAGCACTGCTTTACTTGATTTTGATTTAAATAAACTTAATACTTATGAAAAACATTGTATATGTGAAAATAAAAATGTTCAAATTCAAGATAAAATTTTAAAAATCATACAAGTTTTAAAAGATAATAAAATCGAAAGTCGCCCGCTTTGGAAACCAATGCATTTACAAGAACTTTACAAAGGTTGCGATGCTTACTTAAATGGTAATAGTGAGTTTTTCTTTAGTAATGGAATTTGCCTTCCAAGCGCAACTACTATGAGTAAAGCCGATGTAGAGGAAGTTTCTACTTTAATCTTAAACACCTTAAAGGACTAAGATGGATTATAAAAGCAAACGCTTAGGTTTTTTCCTAGGCGCTGATATTTTACTTTTTGTTATAAGTATTTATTTGTCTTTTTCTTTACGCTTTAGTGCAGACATCCCAAGCGAATTTTATGAAGGTATGTTTAAAAGTGCTGTGATTTTGATTTTACTTAAAATCATTTTTCTAGCTTTTTTTAGAATTTATCAAGTTGCTTGGAGATTTTTCTCACTTAATGAAGCGCGTAAATTAGTTATTGCTTTAGCTTTGGCTGAACTTGTATTTTTAGCAATTTATTATTTTTATGATGATTTTTTTAATCCTTTTCCAAGAAGCGTTATAGGAATAGACTTCGTTTTATCTTGTATGTTAATTGGAAGTTTGCGTATAAGCAAAAGAATGATAGTTGATTTTAGAAAGCCAAAATATAATGAAGAACATCCTTGTATAGTAGTTGGTGCTACTTCAAAGGCTTTACATTTATTAAAAGGAGCTAAAGAAGGGAGCTTAGGACTTTTTCCTGTAGCTGTAGTAGATGAGCGTAAAAATTTAATAGGTACTTATTGTGATAAATTTATAGTTGAAGAAAAAGAAGCAATCAGAAAATATACCGCTGAAGGAATTCATACTGCTATCATTGCTTTAAAACTTGAGCAAGAAGAATTAAAAAAGCTTTTTGATGAGCTTATTGCTTATGGGATTAATGATATAAAACTTTTTTCTTTTACGCAAAATGAAGCAAGAGATATAAGTATCGAAGATTTATTAGCACGTAAGCCAAAAGATTTAGATAATGCTTGCGTAATTGATTTTATCAAAGATAAAGTAGTTTTAGTTAGTGGAGCTGGTGGAACTATAGGAAGTGAGCTTTGCAAACAATGCATTAAATTTGGCGCAAAACACTTAATCATGCTTGATCATAGTGAGTATAATTTATATAAAATCAATGAAGAATTAAGCTTACATAAAGAAAAAATTGAACCTATTATGATGAGTATATTAGACAAAGAAGCTTTAGAAAAACTTTTACAAGAAAAAAACATAGATTTGATTTTACATGCGGCAGCTTATAAACACGTGCCTTTGTGTGAGCAAAATCCACATTCAGCTATTTTAAATAACATCATAGGTACTAAAAATTTAATCGATCTTGCAAAAACTTACAAGGTTGCCAAATTTGTTATGATAAGTACTGATAAAGCTGTAAGACCAACTAATATCATGGGTTGTACAAAAAGAATTTGTGAGCTTTATGCACTAAGTTCAAGTTGCGAAAATTTTGAAGTAGCTTGTGTGCGTTTTGGTAATGTTTTAGGCTCAAGTGGAAGTGTTATACCTAAATTTAAAGCTCAAATTGCAGCTAATGAACCACTTACTCTTACTCATCCTGATATAGTACGTTATTTTATGCTAGTAGATGAGGCTGTGCAACTTGTTTTACAAGCTGCGGCTATTGCAAAAGGTGGGGAGTTATTTGTGCTTGATATGGGCGAGCCTGTTAAAATCATGGATTTAGCTAAAAAAATGCTTTTACTTTCTAATAAAAAGTTAGAAATTAAAATCACTGGACTAAGAAAAGGCGAAAAACTTTATGAAGAACTTTTAATCCATGAAGATGATTTAAAAACTCAATATGAAAGTATATTTGTTACCACTAGTGAAATTAAAGATTTGAAAATTTTAAATCAAGAAATAGAAAGATTACTCCAAAGTACAGATCCTTCAAAAGTTTTAAAGGAAATTGTGCCTGAGTTTAATCATAACAAAAACGGAGAGTGATTAAATTCTAATTTTATTTTTAAATGATATAATACATACTTTTAATTGATTAATAAAAATAAAAACGATACAATTACACTTTTATGTAATTATATCAAGACAAAGGAAAAAAAGTGAAGTTATTAGTAGTTGATGATAGTTCTACCATGAGAAGAATAATCAAAAACACTCTTGTAAGATTAGGCCATAAAGATGTTTTAGAAGCTGAACATGGAGTTGAAGCTTGGGATTTGCTTTCACAAAATGATGATATTAAAATTTTAATTACCGACTGGAATATGCCTGAAATGAACGGCTTAGAACTAGTAAAAAAAGTAAGAGCGGAAGAAAAATACGCTGATATGCCTATTATTATGGTAACCACAGAAGGCGGTAAGGCAGAAGTTATTACAGCTTTAAAAGCAGGTGTAAACAACTATATCGTAAAACCTTTTACACCTCAAGTATTAAAAGAAAAACTTGAAGATGTTTTAGGAACAAACGAAGGCTAATTATAAGTTTTTATGCAAACACATTATTACGAACTTTTTTTTCAAACAGACAAGGAATATTTAGATTTATTCCTTGATCTTATTTTTTCTCTAGATATAGATGCCATAGAAGAAAAAAATGATGGTATTTATATACGATCAGAAGAAGATATAGAACTTATTCAAATAGCCTTACAAAATTTTCATCAAAAATTATGTGAAAAATTCAGCACTAAAATTTATTTTTATTCTACTTTAGAAAAAAAAGAAAATAAAAACTGGATAGATGAGTATAAAAAAGGCATACAAGCTTTAACTATTGACAATATTCACATTCATACTACTTGGCAAAAACCTATGCAAGATAAAATCAATATCATTATAGATCCTGCCTTAGCTTTTGGCTCAGGACATCATGAAAGTACTTATACTTGTATAGAATTTTTACAAAAATACACAGATAATTCCAAATTTTGCTTAGATGTAGGCTGTGGAAGTGGGATTTTAAGCATTATCATGGCAAAGCTTGGAGCTAAAGTACAAGCTTGCGATACAGATGAGCTAGCCATAGTTGCAAGCAAGGAAAATGCAAAATTAAATCAAGTTAGCTTTGATGATATTTGGGTAGGTTCTATTAATAAAAGCTTACATAAATATGATATAGTTGTGGCAAATATCATTGCTGATATTTTAATCATACTAGAAAAAGATCTTAAAGAAAAAACCAAAGAAGGTGGAATTTTAATCTTATCTGGTATTTTAAACAAATATGAAGAAAGAATTAAAGATAAATTCAAAGATTTGACTTTGTTAGAATGCAAACACAAAGGAGAATGGTTGAGTTTAGCTTACAAAAAGGAAACAAAATAATGAATAAAAAACCAAACGAACCAAAAGATAATCCAAACAATAATAGCTTTTTCAATAAAAACCCTATTTTTATTTTTGCTATTTTTGCCATTGTGATGATTCTTTTATTTAAAGGATTTTCAGATGATGGTAGCATGGGTATTATGGGTGGAGAAAATACCAAAAAAGTTACTTATTCTGAATTAAAAACTTTAATTGAAAATAATCAAATTGCCCAAGTTAATATAGGTCAAACCACTATAAAAGCTGTGTCTAAAGCAGGAAATATGGTATATATTACTAAAAAAGTTCCAAATGATGCTACTTTTGTGCCTTTGCTTGATTCAAAAGGCGTTTCTTATGGAGCTTTTAATGAGAGTAATTGGTTTATAGATATCTTGCTTTCTTGGGTTTTACCGGTATTTATTTTCTTTGGTATATGGATGTTTTTAGCCTCTCGTATGCAAAAAAATATGGGTGGATCCATACTTGGTATAGGAAGCTCTAAAAAACTTGTAAATTCGGAAAAACCAAAAGTTAAATTCAATGATGTTGCAGGTGTCGAGGAAGCAAAAGAAGAAGTTAAAGAAATTGTTGATTTTCTAAAATACCCTGAAAGATACATCAATCTTGGAGCAAAAATTCCAAAAGGACTATTACTTGTAGGCCCTCCAGGTACAGGTAAAACTTTGCTTGCAAAAGCAGTAGCAGGTGAAGCTGATGTACCATTTTTTAGTGTATCAGGCTCATCTTTTATAGAAATGTTTGTAGGTGTTGGAGCTAGCAGAGTTAGAGATTTATTTGAAAATGCTAAAAAAGAAGCTCCAGCTATTGTATTTATAGATGAAATTGATGCCATAGGTAAATCACGTGCAGCAAGTGGTATGATGGGTGGAAATGACGAAAGAGAACAAACCTTAAATCAACTTCTAGCAGAAATGGATGGCTTTGGTACTGAAAGTTCACCAGTAATCGTACTAGCAGCGACAAATCGTCCTGAAGTACTTGATGCAGCATTGCTTAGACCGGGACGTTTTGACAGACAAGTTTTAGTAGATAAGCCTGATTTTAAAGGTAGATGTGATATTTTAAAAGTTCATATGAAAGATGTTAAAATTTCGCCCGAAGTAAAGGTAGAAGATATCGCAAGATTAACAGCAGGTCTTGCGGGTGCTGATTTAGCAAATATCATTAACGAAGCAGCTTTACTTGCAGGTAGGGATTCTAAAAAACATGTAGAACAAAAAGACTTAGTTGAAGCAGTAGAAAGAGCTATAGCAGGACTTGAGAAAAAATCACGTAGAATTAATGATAAAGAGAAAAAAATCGTAACTTATCATGAATGCGGCCATGCTTTAATCGCTGAAACCACAAAAGGTGCTAAAAAAGTAAGTAAAGTTTCTGTTATACCGCGTGGTTTAGCAGCTTTAGGATATACACTCAATACCCCTGAAGAAAATAAATTTTTAATGCAAAAACATGAACTTTTAGCTGAAGTTGATGTGCTTTTAGGTGGGCGTGCAGCTGAAGAAATTTTCATTAAAGAAATTTCAACTGGTGCAAGCAATGACCTTGAACGTGCAACTGACATCATAAAAGCTATGATTTCTATGTATGGTATGAGTGAAATCGCGGGTTTAATGGTGCTTGAAAAACAAAGAAATACTTTCTTAAGTGGTGGACAAACTATCAAAGATTATTCTGATAAAATGGCTCAAGATTTAGATGAGTATGTAAAGAAAACCTTAGATGAACGCTATGCGGGTGTAAAAGAAATTTTAAAAGCTTATAGCGGTGCTATAGAAGTAATGGTACAAGCACTCTATGAAGAAGAAACTATTGATGGCACTAAAGTAAGAGAGATTATTAAAAATTATGAAGAAGAAAATAATCTTCCAACGCGCTTAGAAGAAAAAGAGCAAGAAGCTACTAAGGATAACTAATGAAAACAAATTTTATTGCAAAGGCTGGCTGGAATTTACTCATAGTCCTAGCTATAGTTTTTGCAATAGCTCAATTTATATGGGGATTTTCTTGGCTTTTATGGTGTATTTTTATACTTTTTGCTTGTCTTTTTAGAACTAGTAAAGTTGATTATATAGCAGATCCAAATACTATCATAGCACCCATAGAAGGAAAAATAAAAAGCATTAAAACAAGCTCATATAAAGATCTTGGCGAATGCATAGAAGTACAAATTATAAATAATATCGTTTATCAAGGCAATATCATAGCTCCACTTGATATGGATATAGAAGAAACTAGACTAAGACATGGGCTTTTTTTATGTCCATTTATGAAAAATACAAATTTAATGGGCGAAAGAATGCTATTTTTAGCACGCTCTAAAGGCAAACAATGGGCATTACGCATCATTTTTGGTGCTTTAAATAGAAAAACTCATATTGATGATTTTGGCCATCATTTAAACCATGGACAAAATATAGGTTTTATGTTTGATGGTAGTGTGAGTTTATTGCTTCCAAAAGATACTAGAATTTGTGTAAATGAAAATGACAAAGTACGCATTGGTGCATTGATAGGGTATTTAAATCCATGAATTTTAAACTAATTTATATTTTACCTAATCTTTTTACAGCTGCTTCTATATTTTTAGGCATTATTTCAGTGATTGCTTCTATTAATCAAAATTTTGATAAAGCATTAATTTATATCATTTTATCATTAATTTGCGATGGCTTAGATGGACGCGTTGCAAGAGCTACAAATTCAACTTCTAAATTTGGAGTTGAGTTTGATTCATTAGCAGATTTAATAGCCTTTGGTGTTGCACCTGCTATGCTTTTTTATATGAGCATAGGTTATGAATATGGTCGTTTTGGTTCCTTAATAGCAGGTTTGTTTGTAGTTTTTGGTGCCATACGCTTAGCAAGATTTAATGTTACCACAGGCACTTATGAGCCTTCAGTTTTTATAGGACTTCCCATACCAACAGCTGCAGTTGTAAGTTCTTTATGGGTAAGTGCTTATTTATATTATGATTTTTTACATGATTTTTCTTTAATGATAGTATGCATTCAAATACTTTTAGCTTTTTTAATGGTAAGTAATATAAGATACCCTAGTTTTAAAAAAATCGATTTAAAACGTGCAAATGTTTTAAAAGTGTTAATCCTTTTGGTAGTCTTATTTTCTATGCTTTATTTGTATTTTTTAGAAAGTGCGTTGATCATCGCAAGTTTATATGTACTTTATGGAATTATACGAAGCTTTTTTACCCTAGCCCGTAAATTTAAAAAAGATTAAATTTTATTTTCACTTCATTTTTTAATAATATACTTTTTATTATTTTAAAAAAGGAGTTAAAAAATGAATAAGAACAAATTATTCAGACAAATTCACATTTACATTAGCTTATTTTTCTTGCCACTAGCATTTTTATACGCTGTTACTGGTTTTGCTTATATAGCTGGTTTTGATGGAGAAAGTGGAGCTAAAATTCAAAGTCAAAAAGTTCAAGCCATTATTCAAGAAGGTGCTGAAGCTGAATTTTTAATTGATTTTTTAAAGAAAAATAACTTAAAACTTCCTTCATCTTTAGAACCAAAACTTAATAAAAAAGGTGATGGTATAGAGCTTGGTGCCATAAACTATACTGCAAGTATTGTTAAAGTAGATGAAAATAACTATGAAATTATTACAAAAGAAAGAAGCTTACTTGGTAATATGATTTTACTTCATAAAGACAAAGGTATGTGGTACTTTTCTGTGCTTGGATTGGCTTTTGCACTTGCTATGATAATCCTTTATATTTCAGGACTTTTAATCACTATCATAGCTATACGCAAAGACAGAGGTAAACAAATAGCGGTTTTAGGTGCTGGTTTTGTTATAACTTTAATCATAGCTTATCTTAGTGTATAAATTTAAGGTATATCTTATAAACAATAAGATATACTTTCCCTTTTAATACGGACAGATGGGTGAGTGGCTGAAACCACACCCCTGCTAAGGGTGCAGATCTTAACGGGTCTCGAGGGTTCAAATCCCTCTCTGTCCGCCACCTTATAAAATTCATTTCCTTTCATCTATTTTAATAATTTTTACTGTTATAATTATAATAAATTTAAAGGCAAGCTTCACATACTATGCAAATTTATGCTTCTATTGATTTGAAATCTTTTTATGCTTCAGCTGAATGTGTTTTAAGAAATCTAGATCCTTTAACAACTAATCTCATTGTAGCAGATGAATCAAGAACAGATAAAACCATCATACTAGCAGTTTCACCTGCGCTGAAAACTTACAATATACCCGGCAGATTAAGGCTTTTTGAGTTTAAACAAAAAATCCATTCAATCAATCAAGAAAGATTAAAACAGGCTCAAAAACACCGCTTTAAAGCTAAAAGTTTTGATACATTAGAACTTGGAAATGATTTAAATTTAGAACTAGATTACATCATCGCTAAACCTAGAATGGCTACTTATATAGAATTTAGTACAAAAATATACAGCATTTATTTGAAGTATTTTGATGCTAAAGATATTCATATATACTCTATTGATGAAGTTTTTATCGATCTTAGTTCTTATCTTGAAAAATACAAACTATCAGCTTATGAGCTACTTACTAAGGTTTTACTTGATATTTTACATACAAGTAAAATCACTGCAACAGCAGGCATAGGTACAAATTTATACTTAGCTAAAATTGCCATGGATATACTTGCTAAAAGACAACAAGTAGATGAAAATGGCTTGCTTATAGCCTTTTTAGATGAAAAATTATACAGATATAAATTATGGCAGCATAAACCTTTAAAAGATTTTTGGCGTATAGGTAAAGGCATTGCCTTAAAACTTGCGAATTTAAACATTCATACTATGGGAGATCTTGCAAGATTTTCTTTAAAACACGAAGCTTTGCTTTATAAACACTTTGGTGTTAATGCTGAATTATTAATCGATCATGCATGGGGCGTTGAAACTTGCACGATGAAAGATATTAAAAACTACAAATCACAAAATCACTCTAAAGTCATGGCTAAGGTTTTGCCTTTTGCATATGATAATAATCAAACAATAAAAGTTTTAAAAGAACTTGTGGATCATTTAGTACTTGAACTTATTCAAAATAACCTTAAAACAAACCATATCACACTAGATATACAATATGATAAAAGCAATTTAGAAAATTCAAGTTTTTTAGGTTCTTACAAAGGAGCTATCACTAAAGATAGTTATGGAAGAACTATACCTAAAAATGCTCATGGAAGTATAAATTTAGAAAATTTTACCCATTCTTTAAAAATCATCAATAAAAAAGCCTTAGAGCTTTTTTGCAAAATCAGCGATAAAAACTTAAGCATTAGAAAAATCAGCCTAAGTTTAAATAATATCACAGATAAAGCACAAGAAAATTTCCAAGAATTAAATTTATTTAGTGATTTTAATGCAATTTCACAAGAAAAAAATCAACTTGAAAAAGAAGAAAAACTCCAAAAAGCAAGACTTCAAATCATGCAAAAATTTGGTAAAAAGGCTATTTTAAAAGCTTCAAGCTTAGATAATGAAACTAAAGAAATTACTTCTTTAATAGGAGGTCATAATGCATGATGAGTATAAAGATATAATAGATAAAAAATATCAAAAATCAAAACAATTCCCACTAATGTCAAGAGAAAAAAGAGCGGCACAATTTGCTCCATTTTCAGTACTAAATGGTTTTAGTAAAGCGATTTTAAAAACGCAAAAAGATATGGAAAAAGCATTAGAAAATAGCAAATATCAAGAAGAAAGCTAAGTTCTTCTTGATAAAAATTTTATTTTATATTAGAGTATTTTTCAAACTCTCCACTTTCATCGATTTCATTACCATAAAGTTTATGTAATTCATAGTAGTATTTTACAAATTCCTTACACTCTTCATCAAGTGGTAAAAATACCTCATCTTCTAAAACACAAAACTCATCTAAATAATTTTTAGCATCTTCTTTTAACATATAATGTCTTGCTAACTTATAATAATTTTGCATAAACACAGCTTTAAAGGCTTCATAAGCTTCCTCATCAAATTTAATGTTTAATTTCTCATTTGCAAAAGATAACACCCCTGATTTAAACAACAATGACAAATGAATCAAACCTTCTGTATAATAAGGCTTAACCTCCTCTACTCTTTGCCAAGCAATCAATCCTATAGCCCTTTTAATAAGCTCATAAAACACAGGAAGCTTTAAGTCATCTTCTTCATGCAAAAAGAAATTTACAAGCCCACCCGCAGTAGCTTTAAACTCTTCTATATTTTTAAACACACCACTTTCATTCATTTTCTTTTCGCTATCATTTGCCACAAAGAAAATATGCCCAAACTCATGACCTATAGTGGAAACTTCATAAATTCTTTTCCATAATTTTTCATTATAAAATAAAATTTCTCTACCATAATCTAAAAATTCTTTTTCAAATACCATAGAAGAAAGCTTCATAAAAGGCTTGGTTTTAGCATTTTCATAAACATAATTTAAAAAAGCAAAGATCTTTTTGCCTGCTATATTGCTTACATACTCATCATTTGGTACTACTTGAGCAGAAAAAAGTCCCTTAAGCTCTGCTCCATAAAAAATCATAGGCATACAAATATAAAGCTGAGTTTTTTCAAGATTAAAATTCACTTCATCAAACAAAGCTTCATCTTCTTCATCTAAATTTGCATACACCATTGCAAAGCTTTCTTTGATTTTATCTTTAAACTCACTCGCATTAAAATCACTCGCATCTTCTAAGCGTATATCCCACTCAAGTGCTACTGCATGTGTGTAAGAGTCTTCATAGTATTCTAAAGGATGACCAATTTGTAATGGGCATTTTACTTCCATCCACGCAAGCTCTGCTTCTTGCCATTTTTTAACCACTTCATTATTATCTTTTTCACAAAAAGCAAATTTTAATTTTTCTATATAGTCAATATAAGCATTTTTTTCATCATCTAACGCACAATTTCTTAGTTTTTCTAAAAGTTTATCAAACTCATATTCAAGCTTTAAAACTTCATTTTCAAAAGCTTTTGCATAAGGTAAAAATCTCCAAAGTGTTCCTATTTTAACTAAAGCCCCATAGCTTCTTTCACAAATTTCGCCATCTTGATTAAGCTGATAAAGCTCATTTTGTTTTAAAAACTCCAAAGCATCGCTTAAATTTGGAAATTGTTCTTTTAAAATTTTATTATTTGTATCTAAAATTTGCTTACTCCAAACAAGCTCAAAAGAATTCATAACTACACCTATATTATGCACACCTTGAACTAAAGCCAAATAAAACTCATCAAGTAAATTTTTACTCTTAATCTCATCGATTAAATCTTGGTGTTCTACTTCATAAAAGGCTCTTACCAAAGAAAAAACTTTATATTTTATTTGAGAAATTTCTTCTTCATTTAAACCTTTTTTCTCAAGTTCTTGGACTAAATTTTCCTCTTTTAAATCCACCAAACGACGCAACATTGCTAAAACATTGCTTTTTTCATTTTCAAGATTAGCTAGTTCTAAAGCTCTATCTATCAAAGGATGACTTTGATTAGTTTGAAGTATATTATAAAGACTATTAATATTTTGTTTCCTATTTTTCACAATTTTTGCTATTTGCTTAAAATCATTCATTTTTTACCTTTCTTTATTTTTAAAACTTAATTATAATGTTTTTTTTAAAACACAAGGAGAATGTATGAAAGATATGGGAGAACCTAAGCTAAGAGTTATAGCTATGCCAAGCAATACAAACCCCGCTGGTAATATCTTTGGTGGTTGGATCATGTCACAAATTGATCTAGCTGGAGCCATTGCCGCAAGGGAGCTTTCTCCGCAAAGAGTAGTAACCGTAGCAGTGGATAAAATCATTTTTAAGGAGCCAATTTTCGTAGGCGATTTGGTATCTTGCTATGCAAAAATAATCAAAGCAGGTAATACCTCTATCACCGTAGCAGTAGAAGTAGTTACACAAAGAGCTAATGAATATGGTCGTGTGTATTGTATGCATGTAACTTCAGCTGTAGTAACTTATGTGAGCGTAGATAAAGATGGAAATAAATTTCCTATTGATGCGGATTTAAAAAGATTGCACGGCTTTTAATATGTTTTATTGTATTTTTAAAAAACTTTTTATATCATCACAAAAAACTTTCTAAGGCTTATATATGCGTGGATATAAAATATTTTCTGGTTCAGCAAATGAGGAATTTGCTAAAAAAATCTCAAAATACCTTTCACTGCCTCTTAGCAATGCAGGTGTAAAGCGTTTTAGCGATGGTGAAATTAGCATTCAAATAGATGAAAGCGTGCGTGGTAAAGATGTATTTATCATACAAAGTACTTGTGCTCCAACGAATGATAATCTAATGGAGCTTTTAATCATGACAGATGCTTTGCGTCGCTCAAGTGCAAGCTCTATCACAGCTATCATCCCTTATTTTGGCTATGCCAGACAAGATAGAAAAGCAAGCCCTAGGGTGCCTATTACTGCAAAATTAGTAGCAAATCTTATAGAATCAGCAGGAGTGGATAGAGTAGCTACCATAGACTTACATGCTGGACAAATTCAAGGCTTTTTTGATATACCTGTGGATAATCTTTATGGAAGTATTATTTTTAATGATTATATTAAAAATAAAAACTATAAAAATCCTATCATCGCAAGTCCTGATATAGGTGGTATAGCAAGAGCTAGAAGCGTGGCAAAAGCTTTGGGACTTGATATAGTTATAGTAGATAAAAGACGCGAAAAAGCTAATGAAAGCGAAGTGATGAATGTCATCGGCGATGTAAAAGATAAAGAAGTGATTTTAGTAGATGATATTATCGATACAGCAGGAACCATAGTAAAAGCTGCTGAAGTATTTAAAAACAAAGGCGCAAAGTCAGTTATAGCTTGCTGTACTCACCCTGTGCTTAGTGGTGTAGCTTATGAAAGAATAGCTAAAGATGCGCTTGATGAGCTAGTAGTAACTGACACTATACCTTTAAAACAACAAATGGATAAAATCAAAGTCCTAAGCGTAGCACCTATTTTTGGAGAGGTAATACGCAGAGTTTATCACAATGAAAGTGTAAATTCTTTATTTGTATAAATTCTTTGCAAGGATAGCCTTGCAAAGAAAATCTAAACTTCAAATAATTTTACAATCTTCCATTAATTAAAATTATGTTTTTGCTATAATTAGCAATTTTTCATCAAGGAGTAATCATGATTAAAAATTTAATCATAAAATTTGGTAGAACTTTGCTAGATATAATAACCATATTAAGTTTTATTACAGCGATTGGTTATTCTATTGCAATAATGTTTACGCAAGATTTTGCAGCAGGCTTGGCAGCACTTATTGGGTTTTTTATAGTAATATTTTTAAGCTTTTTTCTAATTTATCTTATCATCGATATAAGAGATGCACTAGTCAAGAATAATCAGCATAAGGATGATTAAACATCTAAAAAATACAAAATAATACTCTATGATTTAAGAGTATTATTTATTTCCTTATTTAAGAATTATATTATCGCCTATAAATCTACTATTTTATAAACAAAATCTACATTTTTTCCCATAATTTTTTATATTAAAAACAACTTAACTAGTAAAAATACAAAAAAACGATATAGTTTTTATGAAAGATTAAATTTGGTGGAGACGAGGGGAATTGAACCCCTGTCCAAAAATAAAACAACCACGGCATCTACATGCTTAGCAAAGGTGAAAATTTCATCTAGCCAAACTCACCTTCCAAAATTTCAAGCTAGACTAAGACTTTAACTTCAATCAAAACTTGTCAAATTTCAATCTACACTATCAAAAATGACCAAATTCTAAGCTAGATAGTATGACTTAAAATTCAGGCTCAACTGAACTTACGCAGCTTTAGCGTAAGCAGGAGCAAATTTAACGTTGTTTGCGTTTAATTTTAATTTGAGCTTTATACGCTTTGCTCAAAGCGACATGCCACCAAGGCCACTCTACTCCTGTCGAAGCCAAGTCGTCCCCGTTATTTAGAAATTTTATCAGGAACATTTGCAATTTGAGGGTTAAATACACTTAAAAAAGAAGCATTTTTTTCATAATCACTGCAATATCTATCAAGCTGCTCACCCACTAAAAACATCCAATCCACAAATTCATCACTAGCAGGCCCGTCAAATTTAGCTGCTTCTTGCATAATTTCCTCACAGAATGTGCAAAAATTTGCAATCTCATCTAAATTTAATCTTTTAGCAGCCCAAACTACATTGTGAATATTTTGTTCTAAGTCTTTTAAAGCTTCTTTGTATTTTGAGCTATCACTGCTTAGCTTTACTATCAAAGGCTCTAAAACATCACAAAGACTTCTAAAAAAATACAAAAAACGCTCGATTTCTTCAAGCTCGTAATCTAACTCTAATTGCTCTAAAATTCCCATAAAAACTTCTATAATCTAAGTTTAAATGTTTATTTTAGCAAATTTTAGATAAAATTAAAATTTCTTACAAAATAAAATGGAAAAAATATGGATAGAATCGTAGAGATTGAAAAATTCTCCCCTGATGAAACTTATGAAACAAGCCTTAGACCTTCAAATTTTGACGGCTACATAGGACAAGAAAATATTAAAAAAAATTTAGAAATTTTCATCAAAGCTGCTAAAAAAAGAAATGAATGTCTAGATCATATCCTTTTTAGTGGGCCTGCAGGACTTGGTAAAACAACTTTAGCAAACATTATCTCATATGAAATGAATGCAAATATCAAAACTACCGCTGCACCCATGATAGAAAAAAGCGGAGATTTAGCTGCGATTTTAACTAATCTTAGCGAGGGAGATATTTTATTTATCGATGAAATTCATCGCTTAAGTCCTGCCATAGAAGAAGTGCTTTACCCTGCTATGGAAGATTTTCGTCTTGATATTATCATCGGTAGTGGCCCTGCTGCACAAACAATCAAAATCGATTTACCTAAATTTACTTTAATAGGTGCTACTACAAGAGCAGGTATGCTAAGTAATCCTTTACGCGATCGCTTTGGCATGCAATTTCGCTTGGAATTTTATAAAAATGAAGAACTTGCTATCATTTTAGAAAAAGCAGCTCTAAAGCTTAATAAAACTTGTGAAAAAAAAGCTTCTTTGGAAATAGCCAAACGCAGTCGCTCAACCCCAAGAATAGCATTAAGATTGCTTAAGCGTGTAAGAGACTTTGCTGATGTAAATGATGAAGAAATCATTAGCGAAAAAAGAGCTAAACAAGCACTTGATTCCTTAGGGGTAAATGAGCTTGGTTTTGACGCGATGGATTTGCGGTATTTAGAGCTTTTAACTGAAGCTAAAAGAAAACCTATAGGACTTTCTAGTATAGCTGCAGCATTAAGCGAGGATGAAAATACAATAGAAGATGTAATAGAGCCATATTTACTAGCAAATGGTTATATAGAAAGAACAGCCAAAGGTCGCATTGCAAGCTTAAAAAGTTTTGATGTTTTAAAATTAAAATACAACAAAGGTTTATTTGATGAAAAGTAGTAATTTTTTCTTGATTAGTTTTATTTTAATCATTTTATTTTGGGTACTTTTTTTATTCAAACCTTTTTTGATGAATATAGCTATAGCAAGTTTAATGGCTGTTTCTACTTCTAATGTTAATGTTAAATTCTTAAGTATTTTCAAAGGTAAAAAAGTCGTTGCTGCAGCAGCTACTACTGTTTTTATGTTAGCTTTATTTTTCATCCCTTTTGTATATGCTATTATAGAACTAGCAAAGGCTGCAAAAGGTTTTGATATGAGCTATTTTCACAATACCATAGAATATTTTAAAAATTATTCCCTACACCTACCTGAATCTTTAAGTTTTATAGAACCTAAAATCAAAGAAGCATTAGCAAGTATTGACTTAAATTCTATCTCTAAAAATGTTTTAACCTATCTTTCAAGCGCAACTAAATTTGGCACCAAATTTCTAACTGATATGGTGTTAATTTGTGTGTTTTATTTCTTTGCTAATCTTTATGGAGCCCAACTCATTGGCTATATAAAAACCATAGTACCTATGAAAAAAGAAGAAACTCAAGGCATTTTAAGCGAAGTGAGTAATGTAATGTCTGTGGTGTTTTACTCTATGGTGTTAAATGCTATTTTACAAGGAGTGCTTTTTGCTATCATTACTAAATTTTATGGTTATGATGCGATTTTAATGGGAATATTATTTTGCTTTAGCTCTTTAATCCCTGTGGTAGGTGGGGCCTTAGTTTATGTGCCTGTTTCTTTATATGAATTTGCAAATAACAATTTAAGCGGTGCTTTAGTGATTTTCATTTATAGTGTGATAATGATATCTTTTATCGCAGATACTTTAGTAAAGCCTTACATCATTAAATGGATCAATGAAAAACTTGTTCAAATTCCAACGCAAATTAACGAACTTTTAATTTTCTTTGCGATGATAGCAGGAATTTCAAGTTTTGGCTTTTGGGGTATTATCCTTGGACCTGCTATTTTAACTTTCTTTATTTCTACTTTAAAATTATATGTGATTTTAAAAGAAAAGCATTTCCTATAATCTATACTGTTAAAGCAGTATAGATTAAAAACTTTCAACCACACAAGGATTCATAGTTTTATAATTATCGCTGACTATGCAGATTTTACTTTTTTGAAGTAAGGAAATTTCATCCACCTCTTCAGTTTCTTCCTCTTCATATTCAAAAATAGGTGTTTGTTTTTGAATATTAGCTACTTGGTGAGATATTTTTTCATAGTCATCGTTTTCATTACCATTAACTGTTACTTTTTCTAAATTAGGTATTAACAATGCTACATTATCAAATTGTCCTTTGATAGTAAAATGTTCATTAGAATCAGTACTAGCTTTATCTTGCCAATCTTTTAGTATTATTTGATTTTTAGCTATAGTGGTAGCTAATTCTCCGCTAAGTTGGTTTAATCTATCCACTTCAGCTTTTAAAGCATTTAAAGTTTCCTCATTTTTTATAGCAGGGTTTTCATTGATTTTTTTAACATAATCATTGTATTTAGCTATAGCTATTTTTAATTGATCTTGTATGAGTTTTAATTGAGCTAAGGCATTATTAGAAGATTCAACTAGGGGTTTTAATTTATCATTAATAAATGCTAAAAGATTTGCTTTATTAATTGCAAATTTATCATATTTGGTAGAAATATTTTTATACTCATTGCTAATTCCTTCTAATATTTCTTTCATACCTTTTTGACCATATAAAGCTTCCAAGAAAGATATACTTTGAGCTATGCTTTCACTTAGACCTTGAATTTTGCCAAGATCTTTTATATCTACCCAGTAATCTCCACCAAATATTTCATCAAGCCATTTATTTAAATCTTCTGCACTAATTACATCATCACTATCTAAGATAACATCAGGATTACTCGGATCGGTAGGATCTGTTGGTTTAGATGGTTTTTCTATAGTGTCAGCTTTAGATAAAAAGTCTTCATATGCATCACTTTGAGTAGAGTTATTATAAGTGTGAATGTTTATTTTATCTGAAACATAGCCATTGTTATTAAAGTTGTTAATTAGAGAGGAATCATTATTCATATCAGATAGAGTGCTATTATTGGAATATATATGAACATTATTTAATTCCGCATTTAGCGTTCCAGCAAATTTACCTAGATAATAAAATCTAAAAAATTTATTATATGATATTTGAGAATTATCATCTATAAACATATAGATATTCTGCATAATTTCTTTTTTGCTTCCGTACAAGGCTCCAGCGAAAGATCCAATATATAAATCATAATTACCCCAATAGCCATTAACTGAGATATTGCCAATATCATAGATTGCAATATTATTAAAAGTATTAATATTTTTAGATTGAGCAAGCTGATCAGATCTTCCAATAAACCAACCTATATAAGTTGTATAAACTTCTCCAATTTTATTAGTTAAAGACAAATTTCCAATATCTTTTATAATAATATTATTGTAGCTAGAAGATGATCCAAGTCCAGTAAATCCACCAATACTAGTAACATTACTTGCTAACTCTCCCTCATTTACAACAATAATTTCTTTTATACCATCTAGTTTAATTTTATCAATATAAGAATCACTAATACTTCCACCAAATCCTCCCGCTATCCTAACTGCATTAATAACTCCAATATTACTTAGTGTGATATTTGAAATCTTACTATTTCGTATATATCCAGCAAAACCACCTATTCTAAATGGTAAATCTTTTTCATATTTAAAATTTATAGTATCAATATTGATATTAGAAATTTCAGCTCCATTAGTAGTTCCAAATAATCCTACATTATAATTTTTATTGGCATTAATTGTAATATTTTTTAATGTAAACCCATTTCCATTAAATATTTTATTAAAAGCATTATTGTAATCATATGCAATTGGATCTACAATTATTTTACTAAAATCAATATTCCCTACCAATCTAAACTCATCAACACTTCTAGTAACACCTAAACCTTCATTCCAACCTTTTGCAAAGTGCCACCACTCTATGGCATTATCTTTTTCATTTCCCATATTACCTATAGTTAACGCTTTTTTAAAATTAGAGCTTCCTGTATGAGTTGTGCCGCTAGAATCTTTATAATTTACTATATTTACTTTTACATTATTACCAAAGTTATAACCACTATTTGCAAAATTTATCATTTGTCTTTGTATGTAACCACCTTCTGTAGCTGTTACATTTATAGTAGAATTTAAATTTGTACTATCTGCGTCTATATACACATTTTTTCCCACCAAATGTGTAGTAGAGTTTTTATTTCCAACTTTACCACCTTGTATATCTACCTTATTCCCTATAAGTAATACATTATTAGCATTAATATTACCCATATTAACTACATTA